>JAGREA010000258.1 GCA_020446745.1 Rhodobacterales bacterium
AGGGGGCGGGCCGGCCGCTCGGCTCCGGTCAGCCTTCGTCGAACCAGGCCAGCAGGGCGTCCATTTCTTCGGGCGGCAGGGGGCGGCTGTACAGGTAGCCCTGGACCAGGTCGCAACCCATGGCCCGCACGGCGTCGCGCTGTTCCGCGTCCTCCACGCCCTCGGCCACGATGTCCAGCTCCAGGCTGTGGCCCATGGCGATGATGGCGCCGATCAGCGCCCGGTCGCCCTTGTCCGTCACCACGTCGCGCACGAAGGTGCGGTCGATCTTCAGGGTGTGGACCGGGAACCGCTTCAGGTAGCTGAGCGACGAATAGCCGGTGCCGAAATCGTCCAGCGCGATGCGCACGCCCATGTCGCGCAGGTCGGCCAGCTGCGGCCCGGCCTCGGCCACCTTGTCCATGAACAGGCTTTCGGTGATTTCCAGCTCCAGGGTGTGGGCCGGCAGGCCCCGGTCGCCCAGGATGCGCGACGTCATGTCGGCCAGGTCGCCGCGGCGGAACTGGTGGCCCGAGATGTTGACCGACACCCGCAGGTCCTTGTGCCCGGCGTCGTGCCAGCCCCGAAGCTGGTCGCAGGCCTGGTCCAGGACCCAGGCGCCGATGGAGCCGATCAGCCCGGCGTCCTCGGCCACCGGCACGAACACGTCGGGCGGCACGGCGCCCAAGCTGGGGTTGGTCCAGCGCAGCAGGGCCTCGACCCCCACCACGGACCGGGCGCTGACGGACACCAGGGGCTGGTAGACCAGGTTTAATTCACCCCGGTCCAGGGCGTGGCGCAGCAGGCTTTCCATGCGCGCCCGCTCGCGGGATTCCCGGTCCAGGTCCGAGGTGAAGAAGCGGTAGGTGCCGCGCCCCGAGTTCTTGGCCAGGTACATGGCGGAATCGGCGTTGCGCAGCAGTTCCGCCGGCTCGTCCCCGTCCAGGGGATAGACGGCGATGCCCACGCTGGTGGGGGCGTAGATTTCCTGGTCCTCCAGCACGAAGGGCTTGGAGAAGGCGTCGATCAGCTTGCAGGCCACCGTTTCCGCGTCGGCGGCGCGCTGCAGGTCGGGCAGGATGATGGCGAACTCGTCGCCGCCCAGGCGGGCCACCGTGTCCTCGCGACGGATGCAGGTCATCATCCGTTCGGCCGCCGCGCACAACAGGGCATCGCCGAAGGCGTAGCCGTAGGTGTCGTTGATCCGCTTGAAGTGGTCCAGGTCCAGGAACATGATGCCGACGCTGTGGGAATCCCGCCGCCCGTGCTTCAGGGCCTGGGCGATGCGGTCGTTGGCCAGCATGCGGTTGGGCAGGCCCGTGGTGGCGTCGTAGTTGGCCTGGCGGTGCAGGCGCACCTGGGCGTTGCGCAGGGCCTGCTCGGCCCGCCGCCGGTCGGTGATGTCCTGGAACACGCCCTGCATGCCCACCACCCGGCCGGCGGAATCCTCCATGGCCTTGGCCAGGGTCAGCACCGTGCGCACCTGGCCGTCGGCCTGGCACAGCTGGAATTCGTGGGACAGGCTGCCGTCGCCCTGGGGCGCGTCGTCGAACATGCGGCCCACCCGGGTGCGGTCGTCGGGGTGCACGTAGGACAGCAGGGTTTCCACCGACGGGGTGACGGAATCCGGCGCCAGGCCCAACTGCAGGAACATCTGGTCCGACCATTCCATGCGGTTGGAGTCGAAGGTCCACTGCCAGTTGGACACCTTGGCGATGCTCTGGGCGCTGCGCAGGCGTTCCTCGCTGGCCTTCAGGGCGTCCTCGCTGGCCCGGCGGTCGGTCAGGTCCAGGTCCAGGCAGTACAGTTCGGGCTCGCCGTTCAGGTTGGTCAGCATGACGTGCGAGGAATAAACGGGCACGATACCCCCGTCCCGGTGCAGCAGGTCGTGCTCGGCGGCGGGAATGGGGATGCCTTTTTCGATCCAGTCGTCGATCAGCATCTTGACCATGGGGGTCATCTCACCGGGAATGATCAGTTCCTCGATGTGCTTGCCCATGGCCTCTTCGGCCGTGAAGCCGTACAGCTTCTCGCTGGCCTTGTTCCAGAAGATGACCCGCCGGTCGCGGTCATAGCCCTGCACCGAGATGCTGGGGGTTTCCTCCAGCAGGGCGCGGAAGCGCACCTCGCCCCGGCGCACCACCTCGTCGGCGGCCTGGGTGTCCTGCAGGCGTTTCAGGTGGCCCACCAGGTAGCGGTCGCCCTTGCGGGTGCGCAGGATGGACCGGGTGGCCTGCAGGAACATGCGCATGCCGGTGCCGTCGTGCAGGAAGTCCTCGTCCACCACGCTGGCGTTGGTGCGCAGCGCGCGTTCATCCATGCGGCGCTGGATTTCGGCTTCCTGGGGATCGAACAGGTCGGCGTCGGTCAGGCCAAGGATGGCTTCCCGCGGGCGTCCCACGAACTGGCAGAACGCCTCGTTCACGGCAATGAAGCGCCGGTCCGTGTCCTTGATGAACATGGGTTCGTCGAAACCCTCGAGGAGGGAATCGGGGGAAATCAAGGTCTTAAGGTTCAAGACCGAATTCATGTCGAGGCCGCCTTCATACTGATGGTCTGGCCTCCCAACCCTCGGGAATCTTTGCACGTCACCTTTTTCCGGTGCTCTTGCACGCATTCAGCAGGTTACGATCATGCTCATTTTCTCGCAACCGGTCAAGCGATCCTCACGTGACACGAGAAAAACAACCGCCATTAGGGCGAATCTACCAACCAAAAATCATTATTGGGACTCGTCAGGACTGGAAAGGCGGCGCGATCGACGGGCCGCCGGCGCCCGTGTCCAGGGCCTCCAGCAGGCGTTCCATCAGCCCTTCCAGGCGCGCCAGATCGCCCTTCAGGCCGTCGATGGCCCGCCACTGATCGGCCAGCACGTCGCTCAGGTCCTGCAGCGCCTGGTCCTGGTGGGCCAGGCGTTCCTCCACCCCGGTCAGGCGACCGGCCATGTCGGTGTCATCGGTCACGACGGATCCGACCCGCGGTGGTCCACGGTGACGCCGGCCTCCTGGAACATTTCGACGGACAGGCGGGCCTGGTCGCCCCAGCGGGGGTCGGTGAAGCCTTCGTGGTCGAACACCACCCGGCGGATGCCGGCCTGGATGATCAGCACGGCGCAGCGCGGGCAGGGCGGAATGGGGTGGACGTAAAGGGTCGCCCCCTCGGCCGCCGGCCCGGCGAACAGCAAGGCGTTGGTTTCGGCGTGGACCACCATCTGGTACTTGGTGTCGCGGTCTTCCAGGCGGTCGGCCCGGTCCTCCACGCCCGAGGGGAAGCCGTTGAAACCCACGGAAATGACGCGCTTGTTGCGCGGATGGGCAATCACGGCGCCGACCTTGGTGGACGGGTCCTTGGACCAGCCGGCCACGTGGGCCGCCAGGTCCAGGAACCGCTTGTCCCAATGGTCCACCACGGCGCCGTGTCCCGGGCCGGTCAGGCGGTGCGGTGGATCAGGTGGTAGCCGAAGGGCGTTTCCACCACGCCGCTGAAGCCGCCCACGTCCAGGCCGAAGGCGGCATCCTCGAAGGCGCCGACCATCATGCCGCGGCCGAAGTTGCCCAGGTCGCCGCCGTCGCGGCCGGACGGGCAGTCGGAATGCTGCTTCGCCTGGTCGGCGAAATCGTCGCTGGAGGAAATGGCGGCCTGGATGGCCTCGATCTGGGTCTTGGCCTCCTCCTTGCTGCGGGTGGCGGTGGACCGCATGGACCCGGCGTACATGAGAAGGATGTGCGAGGCGCGGACTTGGTCGGCCATGGAAAGCTCCTTGGGTTCAGGGGTTGGGGGACAGGTTAGAGGGCGCGGGCGCGCCTGTCATCCTGTCAGGGGTAAAGGGATGGAATCAGGCTTCCTCGAAGGCGCCGGGGCGGGGGATCAGGCCGGTGCCGCCGCACACCTGGCAGGTGACCATCTGGTCGGGGCGGTAGCGGTCGGGCTCGCGCCGCCAGTCGCCGCTGCGCTGGGCCGTCAGCCGGCCGTCGCCGCCGCAGTTGGGGCAGGGCACGAAGGGGGGCTCGGCACCGCGGGTCACGGGGTCGAGGCTCCGCTGCGCCGCCGGTTGACCCGGCGCGGACGCTTCAGCAGGCCCATGGCGGCGCGCCGTTCGTGCAGGCCGGCCAGGATTTCCCGCTGCCGCTCCACCGTGGCGTCCCGCCATTCGCGGATCTCGCCGGGGGTGCGCTGGCAGCCCAGGCACAGGCGCTGGTCGTCCAGCTTGCAGACCCCGGTGCAGGGCGAGGGCAGGCGTTCGAGGTCGGGCATGGCGGGGAAGGGTCCTTGGGGCGGGAACGGCGTGTCCCCCACATGGGGACGCGCCGCCGCCGCGTCAACGCCGGGGGGCAACGCCGGGGGGGGGGTCAGTCCAGGCGCACCAGGCGCCCGTTCTTGTAGACGGCCCGGTGGTTCGCCGCTTCCGATGCCATGGTGACGTCGGCCGTGGGGTCGCCGTCCACCACCAGCAGGTCGGCCGCCAGGCCCTCGCCGATGCGGCCCCGGTCCTCCAGGCGCATCAGGTCGGCGGCATTGGCCGTGGCGGCGATCAGGGCGTCGGCCGGGGTGAAGCCGTTGTCCACCATGAAGCCCAGCTCCTTGGCGTTCTCGCCGTGGCGGTTGAAGGGCGTGCCGGCGTCGGTGCCCATGGCGATGCGGCCACCGGCCTGGTAGTACATGCGGATGGAAGCGCGGTGGAATTCCGACACGGCCAGGGACTTTTCCACCATGAAGGCGGGGATGCCCGTGTGGGCGTTGTTCACGATGTTCAGCAGGGCGGCGAAGGTGGGCACCAGATAGGTGCCGGCCTCCAGCATCTCGCGCAGGCAGTCCTCGTTCATGTAGATGCCGTGCTCGATGGAATCGATGCCGGCCCGCACGGCGTTCAGGATGCCCTGGGTGCCCTGGGCGTGGCTGGCCGTGGGCTTGTGGAAGCGGTGGGCCTCGTGCACGCCCACCTTCATCTCCTCGGCCGAATAGTGGGCGTCGCGGGGATCCACGCCCGGCGTCATCACGCCGCCGGTGGCCATGATCTTCACGTGGTCGCAGCCGGCGTGGATCTGCTCGCGCACCGCCTTCACCACCTCGTCGCAGCCGTCGGCCACCCGGCCCCAGGAATTGCCGTGGCCGCCGGTCATGCAGATCATGCGCCCGGCGGCGCGGATGGTCGGCCCCATGAAGCGGCCGGCGTTGCAGGCGTCGCGCACGGCGAATTCCATGTAGTTCTTGCCGCCGCAGTCGCGCACCGCGGTGATGCCGCCGGCCAGGGTGGACCGGGCGTTGGCCAGGGCCTTCAGGGTGGCTTCCGAGGGCGACAGCTTGTCCAGCGCCGTGCGGGGGTCCGTTTCGGCGCCGAACAGCAGGTGCACGTGGCAGTCGATCAGGCCCGGCAGGACGGTGCCGCCCGTGGTGTCCACGGTGTCGCCGGCGAAGCCGTCGAACTCGCCGGCCGGGGCCAGGCGGGCGATGCGCCCGTCCTCCACCAGCAGGCCGTGGTCGTCCAGGACCGTGCCCGTGCCGTCGAAAACGCGGCCGCCGACAAACAGGGTACCCATGGGTGTTGCTCCTCTTGAGTTCGTTCGATGATGGGGTTCAGTCCACCCGCCCGTCAGGCCACCCGCTCGGGGGTCCAGTCGGGCAGGCGCCGTTCCTCGACGGCATGGCAGGCGACCCGCTGGCCCCCCGGCTGGTCGCGCAGTTCCGGGCGCTCGGCCCGGCAGCGGTCCTCGGCGAAGGGGCAGCGGGGGTTGAAGGCACAGCCCGGCGGCGGGGCGATGGGGTTGGGCACCTCGCCGGCCACGGGCTCGCGGTCGCGGCCCACGAAATCCAGGCGCGGCAGGGTTTCCAGCAGCAGCCGGGTGTAGGGGTGCAGCGGCCGGTTGAACAGGGTTTGCGACGGCGCCGTCTCGCACAGGCGGCCCAGGTACATGACGCCGATGGCGTCGGCCATGTGGTGGACCACCGCCAGGTCGTGGGTGATCAGAAGGTATGTCAGGCCCAGGTCCGCCTGCAGGCGCTTCAGCAGGTTCAGCACCTGGGCCTGGACCGACACGTCGAGCGCCGAGGTGGGCTCGTCGCAGACCAGGAAGTCGGGATTGCTGGCCAGGGCCCGGGCGATGGAGATGCGCTGCCGCTGGCCGCCGGAGAACTCGTGCGGGTATTTTTCGCCGTCCACCGGGCTGAGCCCCACGTGGCGCAGCAGCTCGCCGACCCGTTCCGTCTCCTCGGCCTTGGACGACACCAGGTTGAAGGCGCGCAGGGGCTCGCCGACGATGTCGCGCACCCGCCAGCGCGGGTTCAGGCTGGCATAGGGGTCCTGGAAGATCATCTGGATGCGGCGGTGGAAGGGTTTCAGGTCGCCGCGCCGGGTCAGGCCGCTGACCTGGACCCCGTCGAACTGGACGGCGCCGCGGGTGGGCTTGTACAGGCCCACGATCAGCCGCGCCACCGTCGACTTGCCGCAGCCCGACTCCCCCACCAGGGCGAAGGTGCGGCCCTTGGCGATCTCGAAGTCGACCCCGTCCACGGCGCGCAGGGACAGGCGCGGCTTGCCCTCCAGCACCCGGTTCAGCCAGGGCGGCGACACGTCGAAGTAGCGGGCCAGGTTCTCGACCCGGAGCAGCGGTCCCTCAGTCATGACCGGCTTCCTGCGGCGGCGGTTCATGGGCCGGGACGTGGTCGCCCTCGTCGTGGTCGCCCTCGTGCCAGTGCAGCCAGCAGGCCACCTGGCTGTCGCCCTTGTCCTCGGGGTCCGGGCGCTCGACGCGGCAGCGCTCGACCGCCTCGGGGCAGCGCGGGTGGAAGGCGCAGCCCGACGGGATCTCGGTCAGGCGCGGCATGGCGCCGTCGATCTGCACCAGGCGCTCGACCTTGTGGCCCACCGCCGGGATCGATCCCATGAGCCCCACCGTGTAGGGATGCAGGGGGTTCTTGATGACGTCGGCCACCGGCCCCACCTCCACCAGCCGGCC
>JAGREA010000259.1 GCA_020446745.1 Rhodobacterales bacterium
GCCGGGGCCGAGGCCCGGCGCCTGGCCGCCGAGCGCCGCGCCGACGCCCTGCAGGCGGCTCTGGAAACCCGGCACAGCGGCCAGTCCGCCGGCTGGGAGGCGGCGGCCGCCGACGAGGCCGGGACCGTCACCCCCACCCGCACGTTCCGCAACAGCCAGGGCCGCTACTGCCGCGAATACCGCGAGGAGATCCGCGTCGGCGGCCGCAGCGAAACGGTGATGGGCATCGCCTGCCGCCTGCCGGAAGGGGGATGGGCGCCGCGTTATCGGGTGATCCCCGGGGCCGACAACATCTGATAGTCTGCCCCCAAGGACCATCAGAGCCCGCGGGAAACGTGCCCAGGTGAGCACCAGGAACAGACCCATTCGCCCCCGGCGCGCCCTGCCGCTGCCGCTGCCGCTGCTGATGCTGGCGGCCGTGTCGGGCTGCGTGACCCCCGGCGGGGGGGCGGGCCCCGAGCTGGCGCCGGCGGCCCTGCCCGCCTATCACGCCGGTGACGTGTTCCGTTACGACGACGGCCGGGAGGAACGGGTGGTGGCGGTGGACGGCGACCGGGCCACCTGGGAAACGGGGCCGGCCTTCACCTTCGAACGGTCGGCCAACCCGGTGATGCCCAACCGGGTGTGGTGGTCCGCCACCCGCACCGGCACCCTGTCGGACCTGTCGGCGCCGGAAACCGCGCTATGGCCCCTGCGGGTGGGCAACGGGCGCTGGTTCCATTACCGCTACACGGTGGCGGCCAGGGACGCCCCGGACGACAAGACCTTTTCCTACAACCAGGACTGCGCCGTCACCGGCACCCAGGCCCTGTCCGGGCCCCTGGGCACCTTCGACACCTATGTGCTGCGGTGCCACCGCTACAGCCGCACCCAGGCCTTCCGCGGCACCCGCACCTGGTACTACGCGCCGGCCCTGGGCCACGTGATGATGTACGTGGACACCCCCAGCCGGGCCAACGGGCGGGTGCGCCAGTTGACGGCCGTGCGCCCGTCCCTGGCGGACCTGGCGCCGGCCCACCGGGCGGCCTGGTCCGACACCGTACAGCGGGTGCTGGAAACCCATCCATCGGGCCACGACGGCGCCTGGCGGGGGCCCGGCCCCTGGCGGGCCACGGTGCGGCCCCTGAAGACCTTCCGGGCCAAGGCCGGCCCCTATTGCCGCACCTACCGGGTGGACATGGTGACGCCGGACCGCCTGGCCCCGGCCCTGGAAACGGCCTGCCGCGACGATGCCGGGGTGTGGCGGCGCCTGGAGGGCTAGCGCCAGCCGGAGGAAATGGCGTCGGCCTCCTCGGCCGGCGACAGATCGGGGCCCACCTGGTCGGGGCCCAGGTTCGACAGGGAATCGGGGAAATCGCCGCCGCCGCCGTTGGATTCCGGCCCGCCGCCCGATGCCCGCGCCGCGGGGCCGGGTGTGCTGTCCTCCGCCCCCGGCGCATCGCTTTCGCCGCCGGTATCGCCAGCGTTGCCCTCGCCGCTTTCGCCGCCGCCACTTTCGCCGCCGCCTTCGCCTTCCCCGCCGCCCTCGCCCTCGCCGCCGCCTTCACTTTCTCCGCCGCCCTCGCCCTCGCCCTCACCTTCGCCGCCGCCTTCGCCTTCGCCGCCGCCTTCGCCTTCTCCCTCGCCTTCGCCGCCGCCCTCACCTTCACCCTCGCCCTCACCTTCACCTTCGCCTTCGTCGCCGTGATCCTCGTGGTCGTCGTGCTCGTCGTGGCCGTCGTCCTCGCCGTCCTCGCCGTCGCGGGCCCAGGCCGTCTTCGGGGCGGGCCGTCCGTCGCGGGGGTCGATGGCCAGGGGCGTGCCGGCCAGGATCAGCCCCATCAGGCCCGCCCAGGCGCCCAGAACCACGCGCCGGCGGGCGCAGGGTTCGGAAAGGGGCCGGGGGGTGGGGGCGTCGGGCATGTGGGAGTCCATTCGGGCGCCGGCCGCGGGGCGGCGGCGCGCTGTTCCGCTACACCTTAACAACGGTCCGGCGGACGATCTATTCCCATGGCCCCGTCGATTCCGGCCCAGGTCGTATCCGCGCGCCGGAAAGGCGGGTTCGGAACGATTTCCTTCGCCGGCCGGGCGATATAGTGTGGCAACGGTCCCCCGAGCCCCCCGAAGGAGACGGCGGCGATGCCCCGGTTTTCCATCTTTTCCGTCGCCCGCAACGCCCTGAGCCACCACGAGAACTGGCCCCGCCTGTGGCGCAGCCCGGAACCCCGGCCCGCCTATGACGCGATCATCGTGGGCGGGGGCGGCCATGGCCTGGCCACGGCCTACTACCTGGCCAGGAACCACGGCGTGACCAACGTGGCGGTGCTGGAAAAGGGCTGGATCGGCGGCGGCAACACGGGGCGCAACACCACCATCGTGCGCTCCAACTACCTGTGGGACGCCTCGGCCCACATCTACGAGCACGCCATGAAGCTGTGGGAGGGCCTGGCCGAGGACCTGAACTACAACGTCATGCTGTCCCAGCGCGGCGTCATGAACCTGGCCCACAACCTGGGCGACGTGCGGGAATCGCGCCGCCGGGTGTTCGCCAACCGCCTGAACGGGGTCGATGCCGAGTGGCTGACGCCCGAGCAGTGCAAGGCCGAATGCCCGATCCTGAACACCTCGCCGGGCCTGCGCTATCCGGTCATGGGCGCCACCTTCCAGCGCCGGGGCGGGGTGGCGCGCCACGACGCCGTGGCCTGGGGCTACGCCCGGGCCGCCGACGCGCGGGGCGTGGACATCATCCAGAACTGCGAGGTAACGGGCATCCTGCGCGACGGCGACCGGGTGACGGGGGTGGAAACCACCCGGGGCGTCATCCGCGCCCCCAAGGTGGGCATCGTCACGGCCGGCAACACCTCGGTCCTGGGGCAGATGGCCGGCCTGCGCCTGCCCATCGAAAGCCACCCCCTGCAGGCGTTGGTGTCCGAACCCATCAAGCCGGTGCATCCCATCGTCGTCATGTCCAACGCCGTGCACGTCTACGTCAGCCAGTCGGACAAGGGCGAGCTGGTCATCGGCGCCGGGGTGGACGGCTTCGTGGGCTACGGCCAGCGGGGCGGGTTCTCGATCATCGAGGGCCAGATGGGGGCCCTGAAGGAGCTGTTCCCCATCTTCTCGCGGCTCAAGCTCATGCGGTCGTGGGGCGGCATCGTCGATACCTGCCCCGATGCCTCGCCGCTGATCACCAAGACGCCCGTCCAGGGGCTTTACATCAACGGCGGCTGGGGCACGGGCGGGTTCAAGTCCACCCCCGGGTCGGGCTGGTGCTTCGCCCACACCATCGCCCAGGACGAACCGCACCCCCTGAACGCGCCGTTCAGCCTGGAACGGTTCGTCACCGGCGACCTGGTGGACGAACACGGCGCCGCCGGCGTGGCGCACTAGGGCAGGGGAGAGACACCATGCTGCTGATCGACTGCCCCCACTGCGGCCCCCGCGACGTGACGGAATTCCACTACGGCGGCGAGGCCCACATCGCCCGGCCCGAGGACCCCGACGCCGTGACCGACGCCCAGTGGGCCGACTACCTGTTCATGAAGAAGAACACCCGGGGCCTGTTCGCCGAACGCTGGGTCCACAGCCAGGGCTGCCGGCGCTGGTTCAACGCCATCCGCGACACGGTCAGCTACCGGATCCTGGCCATCTATCCCATGGGTACGCCCATGCCGGACCTGGATACCTTGCGCCAGGAGGCCGACCGATGAAGGCCCCGCATCGCCTGAAGGGCGGCCGGCTGGATCGCGACTGGCCGCTCACCTTCACCTTCAACGGGGTGGCCTATCCGGGCTTCAAGGGCGACACCCTGGCCTCGGCCCTGATCGCCAACGGCATCCACCTGGTGGGCCGCAGCTTCAAGTACCACCGGCCGCGCGGCATCCTGTCGGCCGGGGCCGAGGAGCCCAACGCCATCGTGCAGCTGGGCGAAGGCGCCCGCACGGAACCCAACGCCCGGGCCACCCAGGTGGAACTGGTGGAGGGCATGACGGCCCGCAGCGTCAACGTCTGGCCGTCGGTGGAGTTCGACCTGAACGCCGTCAACGGCCTGGCGGCACGCCTGTTCGTCGCCGGCTTCTATTACAAGACCTTCATGGGCCCCAAGGGCTTCTGGGAAAAGGTCTACGAACCCATGATCCGCAAGGCCGCCGGCTGGGGCACGGCGCCGACGGAGGCGGACCCCGACACCTACGACCGCATGAACGCCCACTGCGAGGTGCTGGTGGTGGGCGCCGGGCCGGCCGGCATCGCCGCCGCCCTGGCCGGCGCCCGCGCCGGCGCCCGGGTGATCCTGGTGGACGAGCAGGCCGAGGCCGGCGGCA
>JAGREA010000260.1 GCA_020446745.1 Rhodobacterales bacterium
GGTCAGCACCCCGGTCACGGCCCCCAACAGGACCCCCACCAGGGTCTCGCGACGCCCCGGCGCCGGCGGATGCCAGTCGCTGAGCCCCACCGCCGCGTACAGGGCCAGCGACACCCCCAGCAAAGCCAGCAGGGGCGCCGCCTCGGCCCGGGCCAGCACCCCGGCGGCGGCCCAGGCGCAAACGGCGCCGGCCGCCATCAGGGGTCCCAGGCGCCGGGCCACCGGGGCCAGCCCGCCGCCGGCCAGGCCCTGCCACAGGTTGGTGGCCAGGGACGGCAGCAGCATCAGGGTCATGGCCCGGGGCAGGTCCACCACCAGCACCAGCAGGGCCAGGGACACGGTGGGCAGGCCCAGGCCCACCACCCCCTTGACCGCGCCGGCCAGGACGAAGATCAGGAACAGGGGAACCAGCAGGGCGGCGCCGTCCACGGCGGCCTACCGGTCGGCCTGGCTGTCGGGGATCACCAGTTCGCCGTCGGGCTTGACGCTGGTCTGGCCCTCCAGGATGCCGAACAGGTTGCGCAGGAAGCCCGGCGCCAGGGCGCTGAGGGGGTTGACGTCGATGTCCGGCTTGGCGGCCGGGCCCTTGGCCGTGTAGTTGGCGGCGAACAGGCCGCTGCCCTTCTCGCCGCCGGTGATCAGCTTGCCCAGCAGCGGCACGTTGTTCAGCGCCGTGTTGATGGCATAGGCCGGCACCACGGTGCCGGTCAGGTCCAGTTCCTCGTCCTTGGTGCTCACCGTGCCCGACGCGGTGATGCCCAGGGACAGGCCGTAGGCCCGGGCGTCGGTGATGGTCATCAGGTCGTTCTGGTAGGTGAAGGGGATGTCCATCTTGGTGAAGCTCAGGCCCTGGCCCTGCAGGCTTTCCACGATGCCCGTCAGGGCCAGGATGCTGACCAGGTGGGCCAGGGCCGGGGCGTCCTTGATGCGGTAGTCCTCCACCGAGATGCGCCCGGTCATGGGGCTGTCGGACTTGCTGTCGTCGATGTAGCCGCCGATCTCCAGCTTGCCGCCCAGCATGTTGTCGTACAGCTCGAAGGTGCGCAGGGCCGCCCCGGCGTCTTCCGAGGCGATGTGCAGGCGCCGCCCGGCGGCGCCGTCGGACACCACGTCCACGGCCATGGTCTTGTCGTCGACCACCTTGGCCGTCAGGGCCACGTCGGTCCACAGGTGGCCGCGCCGGGTCAGCATGCCGTTCAGGTCGGTGACGAAGCGCCCGTCGCCCAGCCACACCCGGTCCAGGCGGGCCGACAGGTCCACGTCCAGGTCCAGGGGCTTCTTGCGCGCCTGGGCGTCGGGGTTGTCGGTGAATTCCTCCCACAGGGGCGCCATGTCGAAGCTGGACCCGGTGACGGCCACGGCCCAGCCCTTGGCGCCGCCGGGGTCGCGGGCCGGGCGCGGCTCGGCCGTGCCCTTCACCTCGGTGCGGCCATAGGACATGCGGCTGATGTCGATGCGCTTCACCGTGCCCGGATCGTCGTAGGCCACCGAGCCCAGGACCACCAGGTCGCCGGCCGTGACGGCGAAATAGGGGATGTCGGTCACCGCGTTGCCGGCCAGCGACACGTCCACCGCCGCCGTGCCGCCCACCCCGGCCTCCTTGGTCCAGCCCAGGGCCGGAAAGGCCAGGGACAGGTCGGCCAGGTCGGCCTTGGCCTCCAGGCGCGCCTTGTCGTCGGTGAACACGGTGTAGTGGACCTCGGCCCCCAGGGCGCCGCGGATGAACTCGCCGGGGATGGGCGCCAGGTCGAAGCCCAGGGGCACCGAACGCTCCACCTGGCCGACGAAGGCCGCCAGGTCGAAGCGGCTGCGGAATTCGGCGTCGTCGTCGAAGTTCTCGCGCCAGGCCAGTCGGGCCGGGATGTCGGCCCACTCCACCTCGCCCACCACGTCCATGCCCACCTTGTCGACGGTCAGGTCCAGGCGCCCGCGCTTCACGTCCTGGTCCAGCAGCACGCCGCCGATGCGCACGTCGGTCATGGCCGATTCGGCGCGCACGGCGATCTGCTCCAGCTTCAGGTCGTTGAGCAGGGGGAAGGCCATGGTCAGGCGGGTGCTGGACTGGCCGCTGGTCTTGGCCGGATCGACGTTCAGGGCCGAGGCGAAGCCCAGGGGTTCGTGGTCGATCAGGTCCAGGGCATCGCGCACCGGGCCGGCGATGGTCAGGTTCAGCTCGGCCTCGGGGTCCTCGGTATCGACCTTCAGCAGCTTGATCAGCCCGTCCGTCACCTCCAGCCCCGCCACCCGGCCGCCCTTGGTGGCGATGTTGAAGCTTTCCCGGTCGAACCGGATGCGGCCGTTGGCGCCCCTGGCCTTGGGCATGGGCGGCAGGTAGTCCACGGTGACGCCGCGCACGGCCATGGTGCCCGACAGGCTGCCCACCCGCACGTCACCGTCGGCGGCCCGCACCAGGCCCACCTGGGCGGTGATCTCGTCGAAGGTGCCGTCGGCCAGGTGGGTGACGCACCAGCGGTGGGCGTCGCTGCCCCAGGCCCGGGGCCAGTAGGTGGCCATGCGGTTCACCGGCACGCCGCGCAGGCTGCCCGTGGCCTGCACGGTCAGGTCGCCGCCGGCCTGGCCGGCGGCCGATTCCAGGGTGGCGGTCAGGTGCGCCGTGGGCCCGCCCAGGTCGGCGGTCAGGGAATCCAGAATCGCCCGGTGGCGGCCGATCCACACCTTGCCCCGGGCCGACACGCTGCGCAGGGGCAGGTCGTGGCTGGTGGGGGCCGGCAGGGCCAGGTGGCCCTCGGGCCCCAGTTCGGCCGTCAGGTCGTTGATGGTCAGCAGGTCGCGCAGGCCGTCGTACTGGCCGCGGAAGGCGATGGACGTCAGGGCCAGGTCCTGGTCCAGGGGCGGCGGCAGGCGCAGCACCCCGGCGCCGCCTTCCACGTCGTAGCCCACGGCCTCCACCTGGCCCTGGCCGTCCAGGGTCAGGGTCACCGTGCCCTGGACCGGCAGGCGGATGGTATCCACCCCCGGCATCTCGGGCAGGGCGGCGGCGAAATCGGCCGGCACCAGCTCGGCGAAGGTGACGCCCACGTCCACCCGCTCGGTCGCCGTGTCGTAGGACCCCACCAGGGTCACGTCGGCGGCCTGGCCGCCGTGGCGCACGGTCATGTTGGCCTCGCCCTCCAGGCCGCGGGCCGAACGCACCATCTCCACCCGCGTGCCCGGCGCCCGCCAGGCCAGGCGGGTCAGGTCGTCGCGCACGGTCAGGTCGGCGTCGATGATGCGGAAGGTGTCCAGGTAGCTCATGGCGTTGGTGGGGTCGGGCGGGCCCGACAGGTTGGTCAGGAAGCGCCGCGCCAGGTCGGCCGAGGCGTCCTCGGAATCGCCCAGGGCCACGGCCACCTGGCCCTTTTCGTCCAGCCGCAGGTTCAGGCGCGGGCGGAAGAACTCGATGCGCCGGGGCGCGATCAGGCCGTGCACCAGGGCCTCGGCGCTCAGCCACACCGACAGCTCGGGCACGTTGGCGATGACCCGGCCTTCCGGATCCACGGCGCGCACGTTCACCACCCGCACGTCCAGCGCCCGCTCCCACCCGGCCCAGGTCAGGATGGTGTCGTCCATCTCGAACCGGAAGGTGTCGTGGTAGCGGCCCAGGAAGTCCTGGATGTGGGGCGTCAGGAAGGCCAGCGAGATGGGCCCGGAGGACAGGTGCCAGGCCAGGACCGCCGCCACGATCACCAGCCCGGCGCCCAGCCCGGCCAGGATCTGAACCAACCCGCGCAAGGTACGTTTGATCAACTCGTTTCCTCGGACCGCTGCGGCTTGACCCGGCTTTCCGCTTCGCGCAGTGTGCGGACGGTTTTCAGGGCACCCCGATCAATGAACGATCTTTTTTTTACAACCGATTGCGCGCGGATGCCACGTCCCGCGGATGCCGAAGCCGCACAAACCGGCCTGGAGCGCCTGGTGGACGCGGCGCGGCGGTCGGAAGACCCGGCCCTGATCGCCCGTGCCGAGGCCCTGATCGCCGATGCCGACGCCACCGGACCCGCCGCCCGGGCCGTGCGCGGCCTGTTCGGATCCAGCCCGTTCCTGACCCAGTGCGCGGTCATCGACCCGCGTTTCTTCCTGGACCTGCTGGCCCGCGGCCCCGATGCCGGGCTGGCCCTGGTGAACGCCGACCTGGACCGGGCCCGGGCCGACTGGCCGGCCGAGGACGAGGTCGGCCGCGTGCTGCGGGTGGCCAAGCGCCGCGTGGCCCTGCTGACCGGCCTGGCCGACGTGCTGGACGTGTGGGACCTGGACCGGGTGACGGGCACCCTGTCGGCCTTCGCCGAGCGGGCCATCGGCCTGGCCGCCGGGCACCTGCTGCGGGCCCTGGACGCCAAGGGCGCCATCGCCCTGCCCGACCGCGACGACCCGGAAACGGGGTCGGGCCTGATCATCCTGGGCATGGGCAAGCTGGGGGCGCGCGAGCTGAACTATTCGTCGGACATCGACCTGATCGTGCTGTACGACGACGAGGTCATCCGCACAGACAACCCCGACGGCCTGCAAAGCCACTTCGTGCGCCTGACCCGCAACCTGGTGCGCCTGCTGGACGAGCGCACGCGCCACGGCTACGTGTTCCGCACCGACCTGCGCCTGCGGCCCGATCCGGGTTCCACCCCGCCGGCTCTGTCGGCCCTGGCGGCGGAAACCTATTACGAAAGCATCGGCCAGAACTGGGAACGGGCGGCCATGATCAAGGCCCGCCCCGTGGCCGGCGACCGGGCCGCCGGGCGCCAGTTCCTGGACCGCCTGCGGCCCTACGTGTGGCGCAAGAACCTGGACTTCGCGGCCATCCAGGATGTCCATTCCATCAAGCGCCAGATCAACGCCCACCGGGGCGGCGGCACCATCGCCGTGAACGGCCACAACGTGAAGCTGGGCCGCGGCGGCATCCGCGAGATCGAGTTCTTCGCCCAGACCCAGCAGCTCATCTGGGGCGGGCGCCTGCCGGAACTGCGCCTGCGCGAAACGGTGCCGGCCATCCGCGCCCTGTGCGCCACGGGCAAGGTGCGGCCCGAGGTGGCCGACGACATGATCGACGCCTACCGGTTCCTGCGCCGGGTCGAGCACCGGCTGCAGATGATCAACGACGAACAGACCCACAGCCTGCCCGAAGCCGACGCCGGCCTGGCCCACCTGGCCCTGTTCCTGGGCTACGATTCCGCCGCCGCCTTCACCGGCGACCTGCTGGCCAACCTGCGGCGGGTGGAAGCCCACTACGCCGCCCTGTTCGAGGATTCACCATCCCTGGGCGGGCGCGGCGGGGTGGCCGGCAACCTGGTGTTCACCGGCGGCGAATCCGACCCCGACACCCTGGACACCCTGAGCCGCCTGGGCTTCGACAACCCCAAGGCCGTGGACGCCACGGTGCGCGGCTGGCACCACGGGCGCTACCGGGCCACGCGCTCCTCCCGCACGCGCCAGATCCTGACCGAGCTGATGCCGGCCCTGCTGGAGGCCCTGTCGCGCACCCCCAACCCGGGCCCGGCGTTCCTGAAGTTCGACGAGTTCCTGTCGCGCCTGCCCACGGGGCTGCAGCTGTTTTCCATGTTCCACGCCAACCCCCAGCTGCTGGACCTGGTGGCCGAGATCATGGGCGGCGCGCCCAAGCTGGCCGACCACCTGTCGCGCCACCCGTCGATCCTGGAATCGGTGCTGGCCGGCGACTTCATGGACACCCCGCCCGAGCCCGAGGACCTGGACGAGGAGCTGGACCGCCTGCTGACCCAGGCCGAGGGGCTGGAGGACATGCTGGACATCAGCCGCCGCTGGGCCAACGACCGCCGGTTCCAGGTGGGGGTGCAGAACCTGCGCGGCCTGATCGACCCCCGCGACGCCGCCCGGGCGCTCAGCAACGTGGCGGAAACGGCGGTCAGCCGCCTGCTGCCCCGGGTGGTGGACGATTTCTCCATCAAGCACGGGCGGATCCTCAATTCGGCCATCGGCGTGCTGGCCCTGGGCAAGCTGGGGGCCATGGAGATGACCCCGGCGTCGGACCTGGACATGGTGTTCATCTACGACGCCCCGCCGGGGGTGGAGACCTCCACCGGCGGCAAGCCGCTGGTGGTCAGCCAGTATTTCGCCCGCCTGAGCCAGCGGCTGATCAACGCCATCACCGCCCAGACGGCGGAGGGCGTGCTGTACGAGGTGGACATGCGCCTGCGCCCGTCGGGCAACGCCGGGCCCATCGCCACCAGCTACGACGCCTTCGTGCAGTACCACGCCGAGGCCGCCTGGACCTGGGAACGCATGGCCCTGACCCGGGCCCGCATGGTGGCCGGGCCGCAGCACCTGGCGGCGCGCATCAACGGCGCCATCCGCGAGATCCTGACCCGGCGCGACGACCCCGACCACCTGCTGCGCGACGTGGCCGAGATGCGCCTGCGCATCGACCGGGAACGCCACACCGAGGTGGTGTGGGAGATCAAGTACTACCGCGGCGGCCTGGTGGACGTGGAATTCATCGCCCAGTACCTGCAACTGCGCCACGGCCCGGCCCACCCCGACGTGCTGTCGCCCAACACCCGTGACGGCCTGCTGGCAGTGCGCCAGCGGGGCCTGGTGGACGGCGCGGTGATCGACGACCTGGTGGCGGCCCTGGACCTGTGGCAGGCCCTGCAGGGCATCCTGCGCCTGAGCGTGGACGGCGGCCCCACCGAGGACGAGGACCGCATGCTGCCGGCGGGCCTGCGCCAGGCCCTGGTGACCCGGGCCGGCGCCGTTGACTTCGCCGACCTGAAAACCAAGATCAGGGACACCGCCCAGGGGGTGATGGCCCACTACCGGACCCTGATCGAGGATCCGGCCCGGGCCGCCGGCGCCAACCTGGGTGATTCGCCACGGGGCGATCCGACCTGACCGTTCCATCCGACCAAGGAGCCAAGACCCCATGAGCCTGCAAGAAGGCGATACCGTTCCCGAATTCTCGCTGCCCACCGATGGCGGCGGCACCCTGTCGCGGGCCGACCTGAAGGGCGGCAAGGCCGTCATCTACTTCTATCCCAAGGACATGACCTCGGGCTGCACCACCGAGGCCGAGGGCTTCCGCGACGCCATCGCCGACTTCCAGGCCGCCGGCACCCGGGTGGTGGGGGTGTCCAAGGATTCGGTGAAGCGCCACGACAATTTCAAGGCCAAGCACGACCTGCCCTTCACCCTGATTTCCGACGCGGACGGCACCCTGTGCGAGGCCTTCGGCGTGTGGGTGGAAAAGAGCATGTACGGCCGCAAGTACATGGGCATCGAGCGCGCCACCTTCTTGGTGGACGGCGACGGGGTGATCCGCCAGGCCTGGCGCAAGGTGAAGGTGACCGGCCACGTGGCGGCGGTGCTGAAGGCGGCCCAGGCCCTCTAGGCCCGCCCGCCCGGGCGTTTGACAGGGCCCGGCGGGGCCGGGAGAATGCCCGGCGCCCGTCACACTGGCAGAAGGGGTGATCCACCGTGGCCGACGATAAGCCCGCCAAAGACGCCGAAGACGGCACCGATGACGACATCGAGGACGATGCCGACCAGGAAGACTCCCCGGCCAAGGGCGGCCGGTTCGGGGCGCTGCTGAAGGGCAAGGGCCTGATCATCGCCATCGTCGCCCTGGTGGTGGTGCTGGGCGGCGGCGGGACGGCCCTGGTGCTGCTGCTGGGCGGGCACGAGGAGGAGGCCGCGGTGCTGGCCCTGCCGGGCCCGTCGGCCTATGTGGACCTGCCCGAGATGCTGGCCGACCTGCGCACCGGGCGCTGCCGCTCGCCGGTCCTGAAGCTGACCGTGACCGTGGAGCTGGAGGAGGCCCTGTCGCCGCGCCTGAAGGAGACCGAGCTGCAGATGGTGGACGGCATCCGCGCCCTGCTGCGTGACCGCGAGCGCGGCGACCTGATGGGCAAGGAGGGCACCGAGAAGCTGCGCTACGACGTGCGCACGGTGATCGACAAGGTGCTGGCGCCGGATTCCGTGCGGGGGATCTATTTCAAGGATCTGCTGTTGCAGTAGGGGGGCCATACCGCCCCCTCTCCCCCCCCAACCGAATCCCCCGGGCTTGTTCCGTCGCCTCCGCTCCTCCACCCGTCGCCCCCGCTTTTCCACCCGTCGCCCCCCGCTATTCCACCCGTCGCCCCCGCGCAGGCGGGGGCCCATTGCCCTGCCCGTCGGCCGAGTCTGCTGACGGGAAGGGCCGTGCGGACGGCACCGCCATTGGGCCCCCGCCTTCGCGGGGGCGACGAGAGGTGTAGCGGGGGCGACGAGAGGTGTAGCGGGGGCGACGAGAGAAGTAGCGGGGGCGACGAGAGAAGGAGCGGGGGCGACGAGAGGAGGAGCGGGGGCGACGGGAGGAGGAGCGGGCGCGACCGTCGAACAAGCGGGCGCGACCGGCGAACAAGCAGGGGCGCGGGTAAAAGGCGCGAAAGCAACGAAGGGAGGCGGGGCCGAAAAGCCCCCCTACGCCTCCTCCTCCGCCGATCCCTTCACCCGGGCGGCCAGGGCGGCGGCCATGAAGGCGTCCAGGTCGCCGTCCAGCACGCCCTGGGTGTTGGAGGTCTCCACCCCCGTGCGCAGGTCCTTCACCATCTGGTAGGGCTGCAGGACGTAGGAGCGGATCTGGTGGCCCCAGCCGATGTCCGTCTTGGCGTCATGCTGGGCCTGGGCCTCGGCCTCGCGGATCTGCAGTTCCCGCTCGTACAGCCGCGCCTTCAGCATCTTCATGGCGGCGGCCTTGTTCTTGTGCTGCGAGCGGTCGTTCTGGCACTGCACGACGATGCCCGTGGGCTCGTGGGTGATGCGCACGGCGCTGTCCGTGCGGTTCACGTGCTGGCCGCCGGCGCCGGAGGCCCGGTAGGTGTCGATGCGCAGGTCCTTGTCCTCGATCACCACCTCGATGGTGTCGTCGATCACCGGATAGACGCCGATGGACGAGAACGAGGTGTGGCGCCGGGCGCTGGAATCATAGGGCGAGATGCGGACCAGGCGGTGCACCCCCGTTTCCGTCTTCAGCCAGCCATAGGCGTCGCCGCCGGTGATGCGGATGGTGGCCGATTTCAGCCCCGCCTCCTCGCCGGCGCTTTCCTCGATCCATTCGATCTTGTAGCCCTTCTTCTCGGCCCAGCGGGTGTACATGCGCAGCAGCATCTCGGCCCAGTCCTGGGCCTCGGTGCCGCCGGCCCCGGCGTGGACCTCCAGATAGGCGTCGTTGCTGTCGGCCTCGCCCGACAGCAGGGTCTGCAGCTCGGCCGCCGCCGCCTGGGCCTTCACCGCGTCCAGGGCCGCTTCGGCCTCGGCGACGACGTCGGCGTCGGCCTCGGCCTCGCCCATCTCGATCAATTCCGCGTTATCGGCCAGGTCGCGGGCGATGGCATCGACGGCGCCGATGCCCTGCTCCAGCCGGGTGCGCTCGCGCATCACGCCCTGGGCCTTGTCCGGATCGTTCCACAGGGACGGATCCTCGGCCAGGGCGTTCAGTTCCTCCAGTCTCAGAACGGCCCGATCGTAGTCAAAGATGCCTCCTCAGCAGTTCCAGCGACTGCTTGATGTCCTGAATCGTGGCTTCCGTCTCGGCGCGCATCCCGTGCTCCCCAGGGCCTGATGGTTTGTTGCCGGATTATGTAGCGGGCTTGGCGCCCCAGGGCAAGCAAGGGGCGGGCGAGGGGCGGGCCTGGGCGGCGCGGTTGATGACACATCCGAGAAAATGTCGGGGCCCGCCATTGTTTTGACACGTTTGCCGACCATAAATGGGGTGTGGAGGTACCCAGACCCATGTCGCTAATCAAGAAAACGTCGCTTCCGGCCGTGGCCAAGGACAGGGATTCCGCCAAGAACCGGGCCTGTCTGATGTGCGGGGATACCTTCAAGTCCGAAGGCGCCCACAACCGCATCTGCCGCAAGTGCAAGGAGACCAAGACCTGGCGCGAAGGCCGGTCTTCGGTCGAGTATTCCGTCTAGCCCGCCGGGCCGTCGTCCGGCACACCCCCCAGAACCAAGGCAACCGGGCATCGCCCGGTGCCTGCGCGCGTGCGTTCCGAAAAAGGGGGGGTGATCAGTAGAGGCCGCCGGTCCCCGCCGTGGGGACCGTGACGGCCTCGTCGGAATCGCCTTCCAGCACGGCCTCGCCACCCTTCGGCTCGGAGCCGGGGCGGAAGGCTTCCAGGATCACGTTCTTGTCGCCCGGGCGGGCCAGCATGCCCGTGGCGGCGTCCACGCGCACCAGGCGGATGTCGGGCGGGATGCGGAACGGGATGGCCGGCCGGCCTTCCAGGGCCTCGGCCATGAAGTCGCGGAACACCGGCGCCGCCACCGACGCCCCCTGTTCGCGCCGGCCCAGGGTGCGCGGCGTGTCGAACCCGGCATAGACCCCCAGGGCCAGGTCGGGCGAAAAGCCCACGAACCAGGTGTCCTGGCTGTCGTTCGAGGTGCCGGTCTTGCCGGCCAGGGGCTTGCCCACGGCGCGGATGCGCCGCCCGGTGCCCCGTTCCACCACCCCTTCCAGCATGGACACCACCTGGTAGGCGCTGGCCGGATCGGTCAGCCGCGGGCGGTTGTCGGGCAGGCGCGGCACCGCCTGTTCCATCCAGAACGGCGCCTGGCAGTCGGCGCAGGTGCGGTGGTCGTGGCGGAACACGGTCTTGCCGTCGCGGTCCTGGATGCGGTCGATCAGGCTGGGTTCGATCTTGCGCCCGCCGTTCACCAGCATGGCGTAGGCGGTGGTCAGGTCCAGCAGCGTGGTCTCGCCGGCCCCCAGGGCCATGGACAGCTGTTCCGGCAGGTTGTCGGTGATGCCGAACCGGCGGGCGTAGTCGGCCACCGTGTCCATGCCGATGGTCTGGGCCAGGCGCACGGTCATCAGGTTGCGGGACTTCTCGATGCCCAGGCGCATGGTGCTGGGGCCGTAGAACTTCTTGGTGTAGTTGCCCGGCTTCCACTTGGGCAGGCCCGGCCCCTGGTCGATGACGAAGGGGGCGTCCAGGATCAGGGTCGACGGCGTGAAACCCTTGTCCAGGGCCGCCAGGTAGATGAACGGCTTGAAGGCCGACCCGGGCTGGCGCATGGCCTGGGTGGCCCGGTTGAATTCGCTCCGTTCCGGGGCATAGCCGCCCGACAGGGCCAGGACGCGCCCCGTGTGGGGGTCCAGCGCCACCAGGCCGCCGTCGATTTCCGGGATCTGGCGCAGGCCGTAGGTGCCTTCCGGGTACTTCTCGGGTTCCTTGCCCTGGCCCCGGTCGCGCTCGGTCACCGGCTCCACCAGCACCACGTCGCCCAGGGCCAGCACGTCCGACGGCGCCTTCACCCCGGGCCCGCGGGTCTGGTTCTTGCTGATCTGGCGGCGCGCCCAGGTCAGCTCGGCCAGGGGCAGGCGCCCGGTACCGCCGCCCTTCAGGCCGATGTCGGCGCCGCCCTTGTCCAGGCCCAGGACCACGGCCTGGATCCAGTCCCCCTGGCCCGGCTCGCGGGGCCGTTCGGCCATCCGGCGGGCCCAGTCCTCGGGCACGGGGGCGCCCTCGGCGGCCAGGCTGGCCAGGGGCCCGCGCCAGCCGTGGCGCCGGTCATAGGCCCGCAGGCCCTGGCGCAGCACCCGGTCGGCGATCTCCTGCAGGCGCGGGTCCAGGGTGGTGCGCACCGACAGGCCACCCTTGTACAGGTTGTCCTCGCCGTAGCGGTCGGCCAGCTCGCGGCGCACCTCCTCGGCGAACGACGGCGCGCTCACGTATTCGGTGGGGGCGCGGGTGGCGGTCACCAGGGGTTCGGCCCGGGCCCGGGCGGCCTCGTCGGCCGTGATCACGCCGTCTTCCAGCAGCCGGCCGACGACCCAGTTGCGGCGTTCCACGGCGGCTTCGTGCTTGCGGGTGGGGTGGTAGTTGTTGGGTGCCTTGGGCAGGGCCGCCAGGTAGGCGGCCTCGGCGGTGGTCAGCTCGTCCAGGGACTTGTTGAAATAGTTCAGGGCCGCCGCCGCCACGCCGTAGGAGCCCTGGCCCAGGTAGATCTCGTTCAGGTACAGCTCCAGGATCCGCTCCTTGGAGAACGCCTGCTCGATGCGCAGGGCCAGGATGGCCTCCTTGGCCTTGCGGGTGATGGACACCTCGTTGGTCAGCAGGAAGTTCTTGGCCACCTGCTGGGTGATGGTGGAGGCCCCCACGGGCCGCCGCCCGGTGCCAACCTGCTTCAGGTTGGTCACCGCGGCGCGCAGGATCGACATGATGTTGACGCCCGGGTGCTCGTAGAACGCCTTGTCCTCGGCCGACAGGAAGGCCTGGCGCACCCGGCGCGGAATGGCGTCCAGCGGCACGAACACCCGCTTCTCGATGGCGTATTCGGCCAGCAGGCGGCCGTCGCCGGCGTGCACCCGGGTCATCACCGGGGGTTCGTAGTCGGCCAGCTGGCGATAGTCGGGCAGGCCCCGGCCGAAGTACCAGAAGCCGTACAGCCCCGCCCCGGCCCCGGCGATGGCCAGGACCAGCAGCACGACGAACAGGATGACAAGCTTGCGCAGCATGGTCCCTACATGCACCGGCCGGCCAGTGACTTCAAGCGGCGACTTCAAGCGGCGACTTCAAACGCCGGGGGCTAGCGGCTGGCCTCCTCGACCCGGGCGAAATGGGCCCGAACGGCCCGGTCGATGGCCGAGGCCAGCTGGCCCCGGTATTCCTTGCGCCGCAAGTTGCGCTCGTCGGTGCGGTTGGACAGGAAGCCCAGCTCGATCAGCACCGAGGGCACGTCCGGCGACTTCAGCACCACGAACCCGGCGAAGCGGTGGGAATTGCGCAGCAGGCGCGTTTCCTTGCGCAGGGCCGCCACCAGGGTGGCGGCGAAGCGCACGGATTCGTTCATGGTCTCGCGCTGCGCCAGGTCGATCAGGATGTTGGTGACCTCGGGCGACTCGTTGGTCAGGTCGATGCCGCCGATCAGGTCGGCCTTGTTTTCCTTGTCGGCCAGGGCCGCCGCCTCGCGGTCCGAGGCCTTTTCCGACAGGGTGTAGACCGACAGCCCCCGGATCCGCCGGTTGGGGATGGAATCGGCGTGGATGGACACGAACAGGTCGGCCCCGGCGGCCCGGGCCCGGGCGATGCGGTCGCGCAGGCGGATGAACTTGTCGCGGTCGCGGGTCAGCACCACCTTGAAGCCGCCGCCGGCCTCCAGCTTCTGCTTCACCTCGCGCGCCACGGCCAGGGTCAGGTGCTTTTCGTAGATGCCCGACACGCCGATGGCCCCCGGATCGGCGCCGCCGTGGCCCGGGTCCAGGGCCACCACGTAGCGCACCGGGCCCAGGCGCGGCTTGCGCGGCGCCACCTGGAACGGGAAGCGGCGCACCGCCACCCGGGTGGGGGTGGGAGTCGCGGCCGGCGCGGCGGGCGCGGCCACGGCCGGCAGGGCCACGGTGTTGTCGTCGTCGTCCTCCTCCGGCTCGGCCGGGGCCTGCACCACGGTGGCGCGGTGGCGGGTCCCCACGCCCTTCATGAAGGCGGCGTGGCCGGTGGGCACCAGGTCCACCACCAGGCGGTGGCGGGCCCCCGGGCCGGCGGTGAGCGACGGGCGCATGATGAAGCTGCCGGCCACGGCGCCGGGGCCCGAAAGGTCCAGCACCACGCGCGAGGTGCCGGGCTTGAACAGGCCATAGCGGACCCGCGCGAACAGCCCCGTGGCCCCGGGCAGGGGCCGGGCCGGCAGGCGCCAGCCCACTTCCGGCAGGTCCACCACCACGCGGTAGGGATCGGCCAGGGAAAAGACGCTGAAGTCGACGGCCGTGGACACGTCCAGCACCACCCGGGTGGCGCCGCCGTCGTGGCGCGCCACGCGGATGTCGGTGACCACCGGGGTGTCGGCCCGCACCGTGGCGATGGCCAGCATGGACAGCACCACCACCAGCAGCGCCATGGCCAGCAGGGGCAACAGCAGCGGCATGCGGCGTGGCCTGGATGCCCGCCGCCGTGCTGCCTGCCCGCCCGTGTTCCGTCCGTCGTCCATGGGTCCCAGAATGCCCCGGAAATCCGTTGTCGCGCCGCCGCCTTGGGTCACCGGTCCGCGCGCCGATTCGCCTGTCTTGGGCACCGTCCGGACATGCCGGACGGTGGGCGGAACCGTTGATTCCCGCCGCGCGACAAGATGATTGTCGAACGAATTCCCTACCGTTATGTTAACCCGGCGTCGGGCGTCCGCTCCCGCAATCCGCTTGTCCGAACCATCATACAGCGTTGGACGGCACGGGGCAGCAGGGTCCGCCGCGGGTGGCCCGCCGGTCCACCCGGACTCCCAGTCCGGGGGGTGGTCGGCGGGACGCCGGGGTTAGAAAGATACGAGGTTTTTTCATGCCGGCGAGAGCAGCGCGACAGGAAACGGTCCGCCCCGGGGTTTGCCCCGGCGGGCTGGGCTCGCACGCAGCCGCCGCCGGCCTGATCCCGACACAGGCCACGCCCCCACGGACGCCCGGTTTCGGCGCGCCCTGGCCCGTGGCCGCTAGGAGTGACGACCTTAATGGCAACCAAACGCATGCTGATCGACGCATCGCACCTGGAGGAGACCCGGGTGGTGGTGCTGAACGGGAACCGGCTGGAAGACTTCGACGTCGAGGTTGAATCCAAGCGGCAACTCAAGGGCAACATCTATCTGGCCAAGGTGACGCGGGTTGAACCCTCGCTCCAGGCCGCGTTCGTGGATTACGGCGGGAACCGGCACGGCTTCCTGGCCTTCAGCGAAATCCATCCCGACTACTACCAGATCCCGGTGGCCGACCGCGAAGCCCTGGTGGCCGAGCAGGACGCCGCCCTGGCCCGGGCCGACGACGAGGCCGAGGGCGACGACGGCGACACCCCCGTGGAAACCGTGGGCGGCGACGAGGAGGAGGAGGTCGAGGCCCGGCGCCCGGTCCCCGTCCACCGCCGCTACAAGATCCAGGAAGTCATCAAGCGCCGGCAGATCCTGCTGGTCCAGGTGGTGAAGGAGGAGCGCGGCAACAAGGGCGCGGCGCTGACCACCTACCTGTCCCTGGCCGGCCGGTACTGCGTGCTGATGCCCAACACGGCGCGGGGCGGCGGCATTTCCCGCAAGATCGCCCAGGGCGCCGACCGCAAGCGCCTGAAATCGGTGCTGGCCGAGCTGGACATCCCCGACGGCATGGCGGTGATCGTGCGCACGGCCGGGGCCAAGCGCTCCCGGGCCGAGATCAAGCGCGACTACGAATACCTGATCCGCCTGTGGGACAACGTGCGCGAGGCCACCCTGAAGTCCCAGGCCCCGGCCCTGGTGCACGAGGAAGGGGACCTGATCCGCCGCTCGATCCGCGACATCTACACCCGCGACATCGACGAGATCGTGGTGGATGGCGATGCCGGCTACCGCCGGGCCAAGGACTTCATGAAGCTGCTGATCCCCAGCCACGCCAAGAAGGTCCAGCCCCACAAGGACGACACCATGATGCCGCTGTTCCAGCGGTACCAGGTGGAAAGCCAGCTTGACGCCATGCACGGCCAGACCGTGCAGCTGCGCTCGGGCGGCTACATCGTCATCAGCCCCACCGAGGCCCTGGTGGCCATCGACGTGAACTCGGGCCGCGCCACCCGCGAGCGCAACATCGAGGAAACGGCCCTGAAGACCAACCTGGAGGCCGCCGACGAGGTGGCCCGCCAGGTGCGCCTGCGCGACCTGGCCGGGCTGATCGTCATCGACTTCATCGACATGGAGGTGTCGCGCAACCAGGGGCGGGTGGAACGCCAGCTCAAGGAAGCCATGCGCACCGACCGGGCCCGGGTGCAGATCGGCCGCATCAGCCCCTTCGGCCTGCTGGAGCTGTCGCGCCAGCGCCTGCGGCCCAGCCTGATGGAAACCAGTTCCGACCCCTGCCCCTATTGCGAGGGCACGGGCATCCGCCGGTCCATCGACAGTTCCGCCCTGGTGGTCCTGCGGGCCATCGAGGAGGAAGGGCAGCGCCAGCGGTCCATCGAGATCACGGTCCACGTGCCCGGGGCGGTGGCCCTTTACATCCTGAACATGAAGCGCACGGCCCTGGCCGAGATCGAGCATCGCTACGGCTTCACCGTGCTGCTGGAGGCCGATGACAGCCTGATCCCGCCCGACATGCGCATCGACCGGGTGAAGGGCCGGCCCGTGCGCGGCGGCGACACCACGGCGGCGGCGGCCGTCGCCGAGGACGAGGCCGAGGCCGAGGACGAGGACGACCGCGAGGACCGCGAGGACCGGGAAGAGCGCGACGACGGCGGCCGGCGCAAGCGGCGCCGGAGCCCGCGGCGCAAGAAGCGCACGTCCGACACCGGTGATGCGGCGGCCGAACCCGCCGAGGAGGCGGCCGAGGGCGAGGAGGCCGAGGACGAGGCGGAACGCACCGCCGAGGGCGACGACTCCGAGGAGGCCCCGGCCAAGCGCCGCCGGCGCGGCAAGCGCGGCGGCCGGCGGCGGCGCAAGACCGATGCCGCGGCGGCCGAGGGTGACGAGGAAGCCGGGGACGAAAGCGCCCTGGATGAAGGCACCCAGGACGAGGGGACTTCGGCCGACGACGGCGTGACCGACGTGGATGGCGACGGCGTGGTAGGCAACGACGGGGACGGCAACGACGGGGACGGCGACGACGAACCGGGCGACGGCGCGGGCGAGGTGGTGTCCATCCCCATCACCGTGGCCGGCGCCGAAGGGGAAGCCCCGGCCGAGGCGGCCGAGGAAGCCCCGGTCGAGGAAGCCCCGGTCGAGGAAGCGGTCGAGGAGAAGCCCAAGAAGCCCCGGCGCCGCACCCGCAAGCCCAAGGCCGAAGCCGAGGCCAAGGACGCCGAAGCCGAGGCGGCCCCGGAAGCAGCCCCGGAAGCGGCCCCGGAAGCGGTCGAGGAGAAGCCCAAGAAGCCCCGGCGCCGCACCCGCAAGCCCAAGGCCGAGGCCGAAGCGGCGCCGACCGAGGCGGAATCGCCGTCGGTGGCGGACGCCGTGGCCGACGCCATGGCCGAAGAACCGGCGGCCGCGGAAACCCCGGCGGAAGAACCCCAGGCCGAACAGCCGGTGGAACCGGCCCCGGGCCTGGTGGAGGCCGCCGAGGCGGCACCGGCCGAGGCCGCCAACGACGACGCCGACACGGCGGAGCCCGAGCCCGAGGCGCCGGCCCACACCAAGGTCATCCGGGTGGGCGTGGACGCTTCCGGCGAGGACGGCGAGGCCTCGCCCCGCCGCGGCTGGTGGCGCCGCTCATGATCGCGGCCTGATCCGACACGGAAACGCCCGGATGGACCGCCATCCGGGCGTTTTCATTTCGGCCCCCACTTCCCCCTCCGTCGCTCCCGCGAAGGCGGGAGCCCATTGGCGGCTGATGCCGATGCACGGCATCTCAGAAAAAAGAAAGGTGAACCACAGAGAACACAGAGGCACAGAGATCACACAGAGAAGAAGAAGAGGCGCGCTTCGCGCGCAATCCTTTCTTGCTTCGCGCAGCGAAGCCTCTGTGGCTCCTCTGTGCATCTCTGTGTTCTCTGTGGTGAA
>JAGREA010000025.1 GCA_020446745.1 Rhodobacterales bacterium
CATGGTCTCCGTCTGCCCCCAGATCGATGGGCCCCTGGGGCCCGTTGGTCCGATGGACCGGGATCAGGCCGCGCGGCCCGGGCCGGTCCATTTCTGGAAAAGGTGCACCATGGCGGCGGTGCCGATGACCGGCGCCACCAGGTTGAGGAACGGCACCGTCAGCATGAAGGCCAGGGCCGCTCCGGTGACCAGCAGCACGCCGGCATTGCGCTTGCGCAGGCGCCGGGCCTCGCTGGGCGGCAGGCGGCGCACCGCCACCAGGTCGAAATACTCGCGGCTAAGAAGATACCCGTTCACCACGTAGAACACAAAAGGGAACACCGGCGGCACGAACAGGAACGGCAGCATCAGCAGGTTGCATACCACCATCACGCCCAGGAACTTCAGGGCCTCGATGATGGATTCCCCCACCGGCAGGCCGTCGGCCGGCGGCAGGCCCGGATAGTGGCGGGCCTCCACGGCGTCGGCCACCTTGTCCAGGAACAGGCCGACGAAGGCGCTCATGATGCCGGGGAACAGCAGCCAGGTGAGGATCAGGGTGGCCAGGCCGCCCAGGATGTCCACGGCCCAGTCCAGGTACACCAGCTCGAAGAACTTCGTCTGGGTCAGCAGGAAGCCCACCGAACTCCACAGCACGATGAACACCAGCAGCGCCAGGCCGAGGCTGAGCCACACCAGCCCCCGCGTGCGCTTGTCGCCCAGTTGCTCGACGCCCTTCAGGATGGCCTTGATCACGCGCGGTCTCCGGCTTGGGGCCCCGGCCCGGGGCCCCGGAAAGGTTGAACCCCGTGTTTAACCGGGCGGACCCGCGCGATCAAGGACGGCAATGGGGTGATTTCGTGGCGGAAGGGGCCGTTACGACGGTGCCGGCACCGCCTCGGGGTCGGTGCGGAAGCTGCGGGTCTCGCCCAGGTAGATGGTGCCGTCGGCGGCCACGCCCTGGACCCGGAAGTAGTAGGTGGTGTCGGGCTTCAGGCCGTCCAGGTCGGGGCCCTCGATCAGGCGGCCGAAGGCTTCCGTTTCGCCCACCACGACCGTGTAGACCACGGGCACCCGGGTGGGAAAGTCGACGCGGGCCGCGGTGGGGCCGGTCACGTCCAGGCGGGGGCGCTGGCCCTGGGCATGGGCCGCGGTGATGGGCAGGATGGACGGGATGTCGTAGGCCGGCGCGGAGTCCGTGAGGGCCAGGGCGGCGACCCCCAGCACGGCGGCCCCCAGGGTGGCGGAGAGGAGAAGACGGGACATCGATGATCCCCTTGTTCTTGTTTGCGTTGATCTTGGATATAGGCGCTCTCCGCTCAACGCAAAGTAAAAATCGGCTCATTCACCCTGCTGCAACAACAGGCCCCGCACCCGGGCCACGTGGAAGGTGCGCAGGAAGAAGACCACGGCCAGGGCCAGGTACAGCAGGTTCAGGCCCACGGCCCGGAACAGCAGGTCCCAGCGGAACTGGTGGTCGAACAGCACGGCGCGCATGCCTTCGAACACGTGGGCCGTGGGCAGGGCCCACGACAGCGGCTGCAGCCATTCGGGCAGGGTGGCGATGGGGTAGTAGATGCCCGACAGGGGCGCCACGGCGAACACCGCCACCCAGGCCAGGCTTTCCGCCCCCAGGCCGAACCGCAGCACCAGGCCCGAAACGGCCAGCCCCACGCACCAGCCGAACACCAGGATGTTGGCGAAGAAGGCGATCAGCGGCGGGCCCAGGGCGAACACCCACACGTCGTACAGCGGCAGGGCCAGCAGGGCCGCCGGGGTGACGCTGATGAGGGTGCGGATGGTGCTCATGAGCATCAGGGCGCCCACCAGCTCCACCGGCTTCAGGGGGCTGACGAACATCTGGCCCAGGTTGCGCGACCACATTTCCTCCATGAAGGTCAGCGACACCCCCAGGTTGGCGCGGAACAGCACGTCCCACAGCAGCACGGCGCTGATCAGCACCCCGGCCGCCTGGGCCACCCACGACGAGTGGGACTGGAAGAACAGGGTGATGAAGCCCCACATGATCATCTGCACGGTGGGCCAGTAGGCCAGCTCCAGCAGCCGGGGCCAGGACGACCGCAGGACGTACAGGTGGCGCAGCAGCACCCCCATGATGCGCCGTCCGGCCGTGCCGGGGACGGGCCCGGTCACTGGGCCGCCTCCCCTTGCCCGGCGGGGGCGCCGTCGGCGCGGCGGTTGCGGGCGATGTCCAGGAACACCTCCTCCAGCGTGGTGCGGCCGTAGCGGGCGATCAGGTCGGCCGGCGGGCCGCGGTCGACGATGGCGCCCTGGCGCATCATCAGCACCTGGTCGCACAGGCGTTCCACCTCGGCCATGTTGTGGGACGCCAGCAGGATGGTGGCCCCCGTGCGGGCCCGGTAGCCCTCCAGGTAGCCGCGCACCCAGTCGCCGGTGTCCGGATCCAGCGACGCCGTGGGCTCGTCCAGCAGCAGCACCTCGGGGTCGTTCAGCAGCGACTTGGCCAGGGCCACGCGGGTCTTCTGGCCGGCCGAAAGGTTGCCCGTCGGGCGGTTCAGGAAGGCGGTGATGTCCAGGTCGCGGGCCAGGGCGGCGATGCGCTCGGCCGTGCGGTCCAGGCCATAGAGGTGGGCATAGACGGTCAGGTTCTCGCGCACCGTCAGGCGCCGGGGCAGGTCCACGTAGGGCGACGAGAAGTTCATGCGCGCCAGCACCCGGTGGCGGTGGCGCAGCATGTCCTCGCCCAGCATCGTGATGGTGCCCGAGGTGGGCAGCAGCAGCCCCAGCAGCATGCCGATGGTGGTGGTCTTGCCGGCCCCGTTGCCGCCCAGCAGCGCCGTGGTGCCGCCGCGGGCCACGGTGAAGTCGATGCCGTCCACGGCCACCACGGGGGCCTTCCCCGCGCCGAAGGTCTTGCGCAACGCGCGCACGGCTATGGCGTCGTCGGTGGTCACCTGGCGGTCCCGGATCAGCCCCGTTCGATGCGGCGCTTCAGGCGCAGCAGTTCGCGGCGGCGGTTGTCTTCGGCGATCAGCTGCTCGACGTGGCGCCCCTGGAACAGGGTGATGCCCACCGAGCGGCCGAAATCGATGGCTTCGCGGTTGTCCACCCGGCACAGCACCACGCGGTTCTCGCCGGCCGAGGCGATCAGCGCGCGCAGGCGGTCGTGCATGGGCGCCCCGCCATCCACCATTTCGGGATGCCAGATCACTTTCACAAGGTCCGCCCCCAGGCGGTCGCGGTCGATCATCGACATGGTGTGGTAGGTCAGGCCGTCCACGCACACCCGGTAGCCCTTTTCCTGGACGAATTCCCGGGCGAACAGATAGGCCCCCAGGTCGGCGAAGATGTCCACCTTCTGCAGCTCGATGATCATCGATCCCCGGCGGCTGGCCGTGATGTTGTCGTCGAAGGTGAGGAATTCCGGCGACAGCAGGGTCGAGATGTTCATGTTGAAGGCGATGTCGCCCGACAGGGTGATGTGGTCGGTGCGGGTCAGCATGGCCAGCATGCGCCGGTCCAGGGTTTCCGTCAGGTGCTGGAACAGCCACCGGTTGGACAGCAGGTTCACCCCCGGCAGCAGGGTTTCCCGCAGGTCGGCGATGGAGATGAACAGCTCCGAGAACACCGGCGAGGGCACCATCTTGGTGTCCAGCTGGCACACGTACTGGCGCCGCACCATGTTGGACAGGTCGGCCCGGGCCAGGGCCGCCACCACCCGGTCCAGCACCTGGGGCGTCAGGGGCTCGCCCATCTGCTGGCGGGCCCGCAGGGCCGAACGGGTGTCCATGCGCCCGCGCACCTCGTTCACCAGGCGGTGTTCGGCGTCCACCAGGGACTGGGCCAGGTGCAGCACCCGGTCGTATTCCCCGTCCACGTCGTACCAGGTGGCGAAGGCCTGGGTGTCGGCGTCGGATTCGGCCAGCAGGGGGTCGTCGGAAAACAGGAAGCGCACCTTCTGCACCACCGTTTCCACCTCGCCGCGCACGGCGTTCTTGAAGATGAACAGCAGGTCGGCGCTTTTCAGGCTGAACAGCTGCCCGTCCATGTTCTCCACCAGGGGCTCGAAGCTGTTGGCGGCGGCCCGCAGGTGCTGTTCGCGCCGGTTGTAGGGCCGCAGGCCCGACAGGCGCAGGTGCACGGCCGACCGGTCGCGCTTGTGGCGCTCCAGGCGCTGCACATAGTCCAGCAGCAGGTTTTCCTGGCTGGGAAGGCGGTTCTGGAATTCCGGGTTCAGGGCCATGGTCAGATCAGGCCCTTGGCCCGCATGGCCTCGACGATGCGGTCCACGTAATGGCCCTGGAACCGCGACAGGCCCATCTGCAGGCCCCACTTCACGGCCTCTTCCGATTCGGCCAGGGCCAGGACCACGCGGTCCGGCCCCACCATGCGCAGGCTTTCGCGCAGGCGGTTCGTGCGGTCCTCGTCGGCCTGGTTCAGGTCCTCCTGGCCCCAGAACATCTTCACCAGGTCGGCATCCAGGGCGGCGGGCTCGAAGAACTGCAGGGTCATGGGCGTCAGCCCGTCGATGACCACCCGGTAGCCGTTGTCCCGCAGGTTGTCGCGGGCATAGGTGAAGGCGCCCATGTCGCCGAACACGTCGACCAGCTGGAATTCGATGAACACCCGGGCCGACCGCGCGCCCATGGCCCGGTGGAAGTTCTGGAATTCCCTGGACAGCACGGTGGCGATGTTCAGGTTCAGGCTGATGGCCGGTTCCGCCGCGTCCAGGCCGCGCCGGGCCATGATCAGCAGCAGGCGCTTGTCCAGGGTTTCCGTCAGGTACTGGAACAGCCACGGGCTGGAATAGAGGTTCACCCCCCCGGCGGCCCGCTTCTGCAGCTCGGGCATGGACACGGTGTATTCGTGGAACAGCACCTCGCCCTGGCCGTTGGGCTGCAGCGTCAGGGCCGGCTGGAAGTGGATCAGGTCGGCCACCTTCATGGTTTCCAGCTTGCGGGTCAGGGCCGCCAGGTCGCCGGGGTCGATGCCGCGCCCCTTCAGGGTGCGGGCGGTGGCGCCGGTGCGGTTCTCGGCCGCCTTGCGCCGGTATTCCTGGGCGTCGATCACCAGCTGGCGCACGGCCGACAGGAAATCGGAAAAGTCGTTGGTGCGGGTCAGGTCGTACCAGGTGACGAACTGGTCGTGCAGCGACCCGGTGCTGGCGGTCAGGGGGTCTTCGGAAAACAGGGCGCGGACGCGCTCCAGGGGCACGTCCACCTCGTCCACCGGCACGTCGCGGCACACCAGCACCATGTCGGCGTTGGACAGCTGGAACAGCCGCGCGTCGAAGGTGGACACCAGGGTCTCGAAGGCCCGGGCGGCGATGCGCACGAAGTTGGGCTGGCGGTTGCTGGGCCGCAGGCGCGACAGGTGCAGGTGCACGGCGTACACCCCGGCCGGGTTCTCGCCCACCCAGCGCAGGTGATCGCGCAGGATCTCCTCTTCGTGGATCTCGTCGTCGCCGTCGGCCGCGGCGGCGACACCCTGTTCGGCCATGGTCGCCCTTCCCTATCGGCCGCCGCCACCCGCGACAACCCCGCCCACACTAGCCGGGCAAGGGTTAAGAATACCCTTATGGTTAACGGCCCGTGAAGGGGTGCTCCGGGCCATGGGCGGGCCCTGGCCGGGCCCTGGCCGGGGCTTGGCGGGCACCCGGCCGGCAAGGCCGGTGCAAGGACAGGATTCCCTTGAAGCGGCGCCCCGCCATGCCCATGATAGCCTCGTCATGGGATGGCTGAACCGACTGACGGGCACCCGAGCCCCGGCCGACTGGCCGCGCAGCACGCCCGAGGTGCCCACCGTACCCCCGGGCACGCGGGTCTATGCCATCGGCGACATCCACGGCCGCGTCGACCTGCTGGACAGCCTGACCGACCTGATCCGCGACGACGCCAAGATGGCCGGGCCCGAGGTGACGCGGCGGGTCATCGTCTACCTGGGCGATTACGTGGACCGGGGCCCCGACACGCGCCAGCTGCTCGACCGCCTGCTGGAGGGCCCGCCGCCGGGGTTCGAGGCCGTGTACCTGAAGGGCAACCACGAAGATTTCATGCTGAACTACGTGCAGCGCGGCCGCGGCGCCGACGTGTGGTTCATGAACGGCGGGTTCGAAACCCTGGAAAGCTACGGCCTGCCGGTGCTGGCCGTGCCCTATGCCCCGGCCGAACAGGCCCTGGTGCACCGCGACTTCATGGACGCCCTGCCGGAAAGCCACCGGGCCTTTCTGGAGGGCCTGGCGCTGTACCACATCGAGGGCGACTACCTGTTCGTCCACGCCGGCGTGCGCCGGGGCATCCCGCCGCATCGCCAGAAGGAGGAAGACCTGCTGTGGATCCGCCGGGGCTTCCTGGACGACGACGGCGATTTCGGCCACCGGGTGGTGCACGGCCACACCATCCGCACCCGGCCCGACGAGCGGCCCAACCGCATCGGCATCGATACCGGGGCCTGGCGCACCGACCGGCTGACGGCCCTGGTGCTGCAGGACACCCGCCACGGCTATCTGCAGACCTGAGCCCTTCCTTGGCGGCGGAAATTGATCTAGGGTCCGCGCCCGACCATCAACGGGCATGACATGGGGGTAATCGCGGCATGCATCTGCGGCAACGGGTGCTGGTCACCGGCGGCGCCGGCTTTCTGGGGTCGCACCTGTGCGGCCGCCTGCTGGAGGCCGGCCACGACGTGCTGTGCATCGACAACTTCTTCACCGGCACCAAGGACAACATCATCCACCTGCTGCCGAACCCCCATTTCGAGCTGATCCGCCACGACGTGACCTTCCCGCTGTACGTGGAGGTGGACCGCATCTTCAACCTGGCCTGCCCGGCCTCGCCCATCCACTACCAGTACGACCCGGTGCAGACCACCAAGACCAGCGTCCACGGGGCCATCAACATGCTGGGCCTGGCCAAGCGCACCAAGGCCCGCATCCTCCAGGCCTCGACCAGCGAGGTCTACGGCGACCCGGAAGTGCATCCGCAGACCGAGGACTACCGCGGCAACGTGAACCCCATCGGCCCGCGCGGCTGCTATGACGAGGGCAAGCGCTGCG
>JAGREA010000261.1 GCA_020446745.1 Rhodobacterales bacterium
CCCCGGCCGCCGCAGCGGCCGCGTCCACCCCGCCCGTTCCCGCCACCCCGGCGCCGGCCGGCCCGACCCCGCCCACCGGCGGCAAGATCCGCGCCACGCCACTGGCCCGCCGCCTGGCCAAGAACCATGGCCTGGACCTGGCCGCCATCGCCGCCCAAGCGTCCGGCCCCCGGGTGCGGCGCAAGGACGTGGAAGCCTTCCTGGCCGCCGGCGCCCCCACAGCGGCCCCGGCGCCCGCCCCGGAAACCGGCGGCGCCGACCGGCTGGTCAAGCTTTCGGGCATGCGCGCCATCATCGCCGACAAGATGCTGGCCAGCACCCGGCAGGCCGCCCAGGCCTACATGACGGCCTCGGTGGACGCCACGCGGCTGGTCGCCGCGCGGGCGGCCATGGTGCCGGCCGTCGAGCGGGCCACCGGCGTGCGCCCCACCCTGACCGACCTGATGATGAAGGTCACCGCCGCCGCCATCGGCAAGCATCCCATCATCAACACCCGCTGGACCGACGACGGCATCCTGTGGCTGGACCGCCTGCACATGGGCATGGCCATGGCCCTGGACGACGGCCTGATCGTGCCGGTGATCCCCGACGTGGGCGCCAAGTCCGTGGCCGACATCGCCCGGACCCGTGCCGACCTGGTGGCCCGCGGCCGGGCCGGCGGCCTGCCGCCCGAAGCCATGCGCGGCTCCACCTTCACCCTCACCTCGCTGGGCATGTACGGGGTCGAGGAATTCAACGGCATCATCAACCAGCCGGAAAGCGCCATCCTGGCCGTGGGGGCGATCATCGATACCCCGGTGGCCGTGGACGGCGCAGTGGTCGTGCGCCCCGTCATGAAGGTGACCCTGACCTACGACCACCGGATCATCGACGGGGCCAAGGCCGGTGCCTTCCTGATGACCCTGAAGTCCATGCTGGAAGAGCCCGTGCTGGCGCTGTCCTGAGGAGTCCGTCCCATGGCCCAATCCTCCCTTGTCGTGGTCGGCGGCGGTGTCGGCGGCTATGCCTCGGCCCTGCGGGCGGCGCGCCGGGGCGCCGCGGTCACGCTGATCGAAAAGGACCGCATCGGCGGGGTGTGCCTGAACAAGGGCTGCATCCCCACCAAGGTGCTGCTCCACGCCTCGGCCCTGCTGCACGACATGAAGAAGGCGCCCCTGTTCGGGGTCAGCGCCGGCGCGGTCTCCTTCGATCACGCCGCCATCCTGGCCCGCAAGTCCGCCATCGTGGGCAAGCTGACCGGCGGCGTGGCGGCCCTGTTGAGGGCCAGCAAGATCAAGGTGATCGACGGCACGGCCGCCTTCACCGACCCCCACACCCTGAAGATCCGCGAGACCGGCGAGACGGTCACGGCGGACAAGATCATCATCGCCACCGGCTCGCTGCCCGCCCGGCTGACCCTTCCAGGCAGCGACGCGGTGCCCCTGCTGACCAGCGACGACCTGCTGGACCTGGACAGCCTGCCGGAAAGCCTGGTGCTCATCGGCGGCGGCTACATCGGCGTCGAGCTGGGGCAGTTCTTCAGCCGGGTCGGCGTCAAGGTCACCATCGTCGAGATGCGCGACACCCTGGTGCCCACCGAGGACGCCGAAATGGGCCAGGCCCTGGCCAAGGCCCTGCGGGCCGAAGGCATCGAGATCCTGACCGGCGCCGCCGTCGAGAAGGTCGCCCCGGCCAAGGGTGGGGCGACCGTGTTCGTCCGCACCGCCACGGGCCGCACCGAAATCGCCGCGTCGGCGGTGGCGCAGACCGTGGGCCGGGTGCCCAGCTTCGAAGGCCTGGACATCCAGAAGATCGGCCTGCGCACGGAAAAGGGCGCCATTCAGGTGTCGGCGCGCATGCAAACGTCGGTCCCCCACATCTACGCCGTGGGCGACGTGACCGGCGGCATCCTGCTGGCCCACGTGGCCATGGCCGAGGCCGAATGCGCGGTGGAGAACGCCCTGGCCGGCGACGGAGAAGAAATGAGCTACCACGCCGTCCCCCGGTGCATCTACACGGCCCCCGAAATCGGCTGCGTGGGCCTGACCGAGGCCCAGGCGGCGGCCCGGGGCGAAGTCAAGGTGGCGCGGTTCCCCCTGCACGCCGTGGGCAAGGCCCTGCTGATGGACGAGCAGGATGGCATGATCAAGATCGTCGCCGACAGGAAGGACGGCGAGATCCTGGGCGTTCACATCGTCGGCCCCCACGCCACCGAACTGGTCACCGAGGCCGTGCTGGCCATCGGCCTGGAATGCACGGTCGAGGAGCTGGCCCGCACCATCCACCCCCACCCCACGGTGTCCGAAGGGGTGGGCGAGGCGGCCATGATGCTGGCCGGCGGCGCCCTGCATCTGCCCTGATGCGAAACCCGGCGCGAGACACCACATCAAGGCCTGGCATGGCGTAAGCAATTGGCCGTCCGGAACCCGGGATCGGCAGCAAGGAGCAGGACAATGCCGGATGGCGGCAGACCCGGTTCGGCCCGTCCGAACCCCCCAGCGGGCTTGTGGCCCCGATGACCCGGACCCTGGTTTTCGGCGGCACCTTCAATCCGGTGCACCTGGGGCACCTGCGGCTGATCGACGAGGCCCGCCGGGCCCTGGAGTTCGACCGCGTGGACTGGATTCCCTGCCACGCCCCCTTCCACAAGGACGCCGACGGCCTGCTGCCCTTCGCCTTCCGGCTGGCCCTGGTGGAGGCCGCGGTGTCGGGCGACTCCACCGCCACCGTCAACGCCATCGAAAGCCGCCTGCCCGCCCCCTCCTTCACCTTCCAGACCCTGGAGGCCCTGGCCGCCGAATCCCCGGCGACGGAGCGCCACTTCGTGCTGGGGGAAAAGGAATTCCTGCGCCTGCACGCCTGGAAGCGGGGCCGCGACGTGGCCGCCCTGGCCCACCTGGTCGTCGCCACCCAGCCCGGGTTCGACCGCGACCGGTTCGCCCGGGCCGTGGCCGTCGCCTGGCCCGACAGCGCCGCCGTTCCCCCGCCTTCGGGGGCCGTGGCGGCGTTCGAGCTGATGCCCGGGCGGCGCGCCGTGGTGGTGGACCTGCCGCGCCTGGACATCAGTTCGTCGCGGGTGCGCGATCGCTGGCGGGCCGACCAGCCTCTGGATGGCCTGGTCCCGCCCCGGGTACTGGTCTTGCTGAACGCCCGCCGGGCCCAGGTCGACCGCGCCTGGTCGGCGGAACCCCAACTGAAAACGCTCGAGCCCGCCCATGACCTTTGATCTTCGCGACACCATTTTCGCCGCCATCGCCGAACGGCTGTTCACGGCGGAAGTCCGGGTGACCACGCCGGGCGTGGTCTGCGGGGTCGAAATGGCCCGGCGCAAGGCGGAAGCCCTGGGCTGCACCGCCCTGTTCGCCCTGGAGGACGCCCAGGAGGCGACACCCGACGCGCCGGTGCTGGTGCTGCGCGGAACGGCCAAGGCCCTGGCCATCGCCGAGGACTGCGTGCCCGGCGCCATCGGCAAGTTTTCGGCCATCGCCCGGGCGACGCGCCTGGCGCGGGACCTGGCCGCCGGCCGGGTAAGGGTGGTTTCCGGGGCGGCCAAGAAGATGCCCATCGAGATCAAGGAACAGGTGCGCCGGGCCATCCACCTGGGCGGCGGCAGCGGGCGCATCGCCGACGGCCCGTTCGTCTATCTGGACAAGAACTACGTGCGCATGTTCGGCGGCGTCGGCCCCACCCTGGAAGCCGTCGCCCCCATGGAAGGCTACATCAAGACCATCCAGCTGCGCGGCCTGGTCGAGGACATCGCCACCGAGGCCCGTACCGCCGTGGCCCTGAAGGCGGACATCCTGATGGTCGATACCGGCCGCCTGTCGGACCTGGACCTGGTGGCCGAAATCGTGCGCGCGGCCGGCCGGCGCGACAGCACCACCATCGCCTTTTCCGGCGACATCGAACTGGCGGACATTCCCCGGATCGCCACCCACGACGTGGACATCCTGGATGTGGGCCGGGCGGTCATCGACGCGCCCATGGTCGACATCAAGTTCGACGTCGTTTCCGACACCACCTGACCGGCCCTCCACACGAATGGAAGGTTCCCCCCGGGGCGGCTCCCGCCGGCCCCGCGACGCCCAACCCTGCTTGAGGATGACCAATGAAACGGGATGACCACGGCCTGGCCCTGGGGTTCGATATCTCCTTCGACGACCTGTACGACCGGGGCGGCCTGCTCCAGGTGGACCGCGCCTTCCTGGCCGATCTGGGGGCCCGCGACCCGGGCCTGGCGCGCCAGTTGGCCGAGGCCCGGCGCGATCCGGCGGCGTTGACCCCGGCCGAACAGTCGGCGCTGCTGCTGGCCCTGGCCCCGGCCCTGGACGACTTCCTGGCCGAGCTGTTCGGCATCCGCGCCGACGTGGCCGAGCGGGAGGCGGCTCGGGAGGCCCTGGCGCAGGGGTTGCGGGCCAAGCGCCTGGTCGTCCAGCGCAGGGCCATGAAAGCCGTCAAGCCGGCCGA
>JAGREA010000262.1 GCA_020446745.1 Rhodobacterales bacterium
CGTCGGTCGGCTATCGCGGCGCCGGGACGCTGGAGTACCTCTACGACGCCCACACCGGCGAGTTCTTCTTCATCGAGATGAACACCCGCATCCAGGTGGAGCACCCGGTGACCGAGGCCCGCACGGGCCTGGACCTGGTGGCCCTGCAACTGCACATCGCCGGCGGCGGCAAGCTGCCCGAGCTGGACCCCGCCGCCCTGCCCGGCGGCCACGCCATCGAGTTCCGCATCAACGCCGAGGACTGGGCCAACGGGTTCCGTCCGTCGCCGGGCACCCTGGGCACCTGGCGCCCGCCGTCGGGGCCCGGTCTGCGCTTCGACGGCGCCGTCTACGAGGGCTACAAGGTGCCGCCGTTCTACGATTCGATGATCGGCAAGCTGATCGTCCACGGGGCCGACCGCGACCAGACCCTGGCCCGCGCCCGCCAGGCCCTGGACCGGTTCCAGGTTTCCGGCCTGGCCACGACCATCGGCTTTCACCGCCGCCTGATCGACCACCCCGACTTCCGCGCCGGGCGCGTGCACACGCGCTGGGTCGACGACGGGGCCATGGAGGACCTGAAGACATGACGAACCGCAGCGTGCGCCTGATCGACGTGACCCTGCGCGACGGCCACCAGTGCCTGTGGGCCACGCGCATGACCACGGGGATGATGAAGGAGATCGCGCCGCGCCTGGACCGGGCCGGGTTCGAGGCCATCGACCTGGTGGGCGGCGCCGTGTTCGACGTGTGCGTGCGCTTCCTGCGCGAGGACCCGTGGGAGCGCATGCGCATCCTCAACACCTGGGTCACGGAAACGCCGCTGATTCTGCACACCCGGGGCCAGAGCCTGTTCACCTTCGAGTTCTTCAGCGACGACATCGTCGAGCTGGCGGCCGAGCGCTTTGCCGCCAACGGCATGCGCTATCACACGCCCTATGACGCCCTGAACGACGTGCGCAACCTGGAAATCCCCATCGCCGCCGCCAAGCGCCACGGCCTGAACGTGGTGCCGGGCATCGTGTTCACGGAAAGCCCCGTGCACACCGATGCCTACTACGTGCGCAAGGTCAAGGAGCTGGTGGCCCTGGGCGTGGATGGGGTGTTCCTGAAGGACCCCAGCGGCCTGCTGCGGCCCGAGCGGGTGCCCACCCTGATCCCGGCCCTGAAGGCGGCCATCGGCGACCTGCCCCTGCAGCTGCACAGCCACTGCCTGTCGGGCCTGGCGCCCTATGTGGCGCTGCGGGCGGTGGAAAATGGCGTGGACGTGGTGCACACGGCCACCTCGCCCCTGGCCAACGGCGCCTCGCACCCGCCGACGGAACAATTCGTGCGCAACGGCCGGCGCATGGGATTCGACATCGACCTGGACCTGGCGCCGGTGGAGGAAGCGGCCGAGCTGATCCGCTACATCGCCGCGCGCGAGGACAAGCCCGTGGGCAGCCCCAACGAATACGATGCCTTCCACTACCACCACCAGGTGGCCGGCGGCATGATCTCGAACCTGCGGGTCCAGCTGGGCACCGTGGGCCTGGAGGACCGCATCGACGAGATCCTGGAAGAGGCCGGGCGGGTCCGCGCCGACCTGGGCTACCCCATCGTGGTCAGCCCCTTCGCCCAGTACATCATCACCCAGGCGGTGCTGAACGTGATGGCCATGGACCAGGGCAAGGAACGGTTCTCGTCGGTGCCCGACGAGGTGCGCCTGTACGTGCGCGGCGGCTATGGCGAGATCGCCGGCACCATCGAGCCCAACCTGTACGACCGCATCACCCGGGGCGCCGAACCCATCACCGAGCGCCCGGGCCTGCTGGTGGAACCGGCCATCGAACGCCTGCGCCGCACCCGCGGCCCGTTCATGTCCGACGACGACCTGCTGCTGGCCGCCTTCTACGACGACACGCAGTATTCCGCCCTGAAGGCGGCCGGGCCCATTGCCACGGACTATCCGCTGATGGAGACTCCCCTTCTGACCCTGGTCAAGGAGGTGGCGCGGCAGCCGTCCATCACGTCCTTCCACTTCACCAAGAGCGGCGCCTGACCGCGCCCCGGAGAGAACGCCCCATGTCCGAACCCTGCATCATCACCTGTGCCATCACCGGCGCCGTGCCCACCAAGGCGGACAACCCCGCCCTGCCGGTGACGCCGTCGGAACAGATCGAATCCACCCACGAGGCCTTCGAGGCCGGCGCGTCGCTGGTGCACATCCACGTGCGCAACGACGACCAGACCTCGGGCTCGGACCCGGAACGGTTCGCCCTGGTGCAGGAAGGGGTGCGCAAGCACTGCCCCGGCATGATCATCCAGTTTTCCACCGGCGGGCGCGGCCGCGACCAGAACCAGCGCGGCGCCATGCTGTACCTGAAGCCGGACATGGCCTCGCTGTCCACGGGGTCGGTCAACTTCCCCACCAACATCTACGAGAACCCGCCCGCCTTCGTCGATGGCCTGGCCAAGACCATGCTGGACAACGACATCAAGCCCGAGATCGAGGTGTTCGACGCGGCCATGCTGTACAACGCCGCCAACCTGGTGCGCCGGGGCCTGCTGCGGGCGCCCGTGCACGTGCAGTTCGTGCTGGGCATCCCCAATGCCATGCCGGCGCGGCGGCCGCTGCTGGACTTCCTGCTGTCGGAATTCAAGGAGATCCTGCCCGGCGGCACCTGGACCGCCGCCGGCGTGGCCCGCCACCAGTTCGACGTCAACAAGTGGTGCCTGGAACTGGGCGGCCACTGCCGCACGGGGCTGGAGGACAACCTGCGCTACGACAGGGACCGCCTGGCCAACAGCAACGCCGAACTGGTGAGCAAGATCGTCGACGTGGCCGCCGAATACGGCCGCCGGCCGGCCACGCCGGCCGAGGCCCGGCAGCTTCTGGGCCTGAAGGCGGCCTGACCGGACCGGGGTCCGGGGCGCTTTCGGCCGCCGTCACGTCACGAAAATCGTTGCGGATGACGGCAAGGCGCGCCCCACCCTAGGGCCGGGCGCGCTTGGCCAGTTCCCTGTACAGGGCTTCGGGGCTGACTCCGATCTGCTCCGCCACCGATTTCCACCGGCCCTTCTCCGGCAACCGGTCGCCGTGCCAGGCCAGCCAGCCATCCAGGCGTTCCGACACGGTCTTGCGGGCCAGGATTTCGCACCGGTACCGGGCCGCCTGGACCTCCCGGGCCAGGTGCGCCGACCACAGCTCGGCGGCCCGCGGCGTTTCCGCCAGCAGGTCGAGAAATCCGTCCCGGGCGAGCCCGCGTACCGTGCTGGGTTCCACCGCCACCGCATCGCAGTGGTAGGCGTCCGAATACACGGACGCTTCGGCCAGGAACGTGCCTGGACCGGCCCTTTGCAGCACCAGTGGGGCCCCGCCCTCGTGGAACCGGGTGAGTTCCAGGCAACCGTCGATGACCACGTAGACGGACCGGACGGCATCGTTCCGGTGGAACAGGTGGGCCCCCCTTTCCAGGCGCCGTTCGGCCTTCGCCCGCGACGCCACGACGGAAAAAATATTTGCTGACATGATCGCTATCATGCGCCCGCACAGCATTTTGTGCCAGCGATGGAATCCTGTTCGGTGCCC
>JAGREA010000263.1 GCA_020446745.1 Rhodobacterales bacterium
GCGCTTGATGGGCGACGGCCGCGCCCTGGTCGGCCTGCGCCTGCGCGAGCCCCTGGCCCGGCCGTCGCGCCAGGCCGCCGTGGCGCGGGCCTGGGCGGGCTGACGGGCCATGCGCCGGTTCCTGATGGCCTTCCTGGTGGTGCTGGTCGCGGCGGTGGCGGTGCGGGCCATGCCGCCGTCGTCCCGCGATAACGAATACCACGAGACCCTGTACGTCTTCGGCACCCTGGTCGAGATCGTCATCCACGGCGAGGAGAAGGCGGTGGCCCAGCGGGCGGCGGCCGACATCGCCCGGGAATTCAACCGCATCCACCGGGACTGGCATGCCTGGCGCCCCGGCGCGCTGGACCGGCTGAACGCCGCCATCGCCGCCGGCCGGCCGTTCACGGCCAGCCCCGAGCTGGCCGCCCTGCTGCGCCGCGCCCGGGACCTGTCCAAAGCCAGCGGCGGCCTGTTCGAACCGGCCATCGGCGGGTTGATCGCGGCCTGGGGCTTCCACCAGGACACGCCGCCCACCGGCGCCCCCCCCAGCGACGCCACCATCACCCGCTGGACGGCGGCCCGGCCGCGCATGACCGACCTGGTGTTCGACGGCAACACCATCCGCTCGCGAAACCGGTCGGTGCGCATCGACCTGGGCGGCTTCGCCAAGGGCGCGGCCCTGGACCTGGCCGCCGCCCTGCTGCGCCGGCGGGGCGTGACCAACGCCGTGCTGAACGCGGGCGGCGACCTGAACGTGCTGGGCCGCCACGGGGCGCGGCCCTGGCGGGTGGCCATCCGCGACCCCTTCGAATGGGGCGCCGTGGCCGCGGTGGACATGCGGCCGGGCGAGGTTCTGTACACCTCGGGCAATTACGAACGGTACCTGGAACAGGACGGCGTGCGGTTTTCGCACATCCTGGATCCGCGCACCGGCCGGCCGGCGCCGGACATCGTGTCGGCCAGCGTGCTGGACGTGGATGGCGCCCTGGCCGACGCCGCCGCCACCGCGCTTTGCGTTGCGGGGCGGGACGGCTGGCGCGCCGTGGCGGCGGCCATGGGCGTACGCGCCGCCCTGCTGATCGACGCCGACGGACACATCCTGATGACGCCCGAGATGCACCGCCGGGTCACGCTGGTCCATCCGGGCGAACACCCGGGCGCGCCCGTCGTCGCCTCTGTCGCAAACCCGACAACGGCGACCGACAAAGGCGTGCCGTGATGGGGGCGGCCCTTTGTGGCACATCCGACAGGGCGCCCACAAAGCCCGTGATGTCAGCGGCTTGAGCCGAAAATCCGAATGGCACGCCTCTTGCTACGTTGGGGGCAGAGGTTCTTGCCAACTCCAGCCCCATGAGGCGCACCATGCTTGATCTCACCGACAGGGCCCAGGCAGCGATTAACCGTTTCACCCAGTCCGCCGAGACTCCCGTCGGCGGCCTGCGGATTTCCGTCGTCGACGGCGGCTGCTCCGGCCTGCAATACGCCCTGTCCCTGGAATCCAGCCCCCGGGACGGCGACAGCGTGCTGGCCTGCGGCGCCACGACGGTGTTCGTCGCGGCGGCGAGCGTGCCGGTCCTGTCGGGCACCACCATCGACTTCGTGGAAAGTGTCGAGGGCTCGGGCTTCACCTTCTCCAATCCCAACGCCGTGCGCACCTGTGCCTGCGGCCATTCCTTCGCCGCCTGCTCCTGAACGGGGCGGCGGCGCCCGTTGGCACAACCCTTTCGAATAGGCAGGCGACATGTGGGACTACTCCGAAACCGTCAAGGATCACTTCTTCAACCCGCGCAATGCCGGCGCGGTGGCGGGCGCCAACGCCACCGGCGACGTGGGCTCGCTCACCTGCGGTGACGCCCTGCGCCTGACCCTGAAGGTCGACCCGGACACCGAGGTGATCGAGGCCGCCGGGTTCGAGACCTTCGGCTGCGGATCCGCCATCGCGTCCTCGTCGGCGCTGACCGAGATCATCAAGGGCATGACCCTTGAGGAGGCCCTGGCCGTTTCCAACCAGGACATCGCCGATTTCCTGGATGGCCTGCCGCCCGAGAAGATGCATTGCTCGGTGATGGGGCGCGAAGCCCTGCAGGCCGCCGTGGCGGACTACCGCGGCGAGGCATGGGCCGACGACCACGAGGAAGGTGCCCTGGTCTGCAAGTGCTTCGCCATCGACGAGCCCTACATCGCCGGGGCCATCCGGGCCAACGCCCTGTCCACCGTGCAGGACGTGGCCAACTATACCAAGGCCGGCGGCGGCTGCTCGTCCTGCCACGAGAAGATCGAGGACATCCTGGCCCGGGAGATGGCGGCCCGGGGCGAAACCTTCCAGCCCGGCGGCCGGCCGGACCTGGTGCTCGAACGGCGCTTCAAGGCCCGCAAGGCCGTGCCCGAGCCGCCGGCGGCTCCTGCGCCAACGCCTGCCGCCCCGGCGCGGCTGACGCCGATCCAGCGCATCCACGGCATCGAGCGGGCCATCGAATCCATGCGCCCCACCCTGGTGGCCGACCGCGGCGACGTGGAGCTGATCGACGTGCGCGAACGCCAGGTGTACGTGAAGATGACCGGCGCCTGCACCGACTGTTCCATGGCCGGGCTGACCCTGAACGCCCTGCAGCAGAAGATCACCGAGACCCTGGGCGAGTTCATGCAGGTGATCCCCCTGAACCCGCGCCAGCTCGAGGAGTTGGGACGATGACCCAGGGAATCACCACGGGAATCACCACGGGAATCTACCTGGACAACAACGCCACCACCCAGGTGGCGCCCGAGGTCCTGGCGGCCATGTTGCCCTACTTCACGGAACAGTTCGGCAATCCGTCGTCCATCCACCAGTTCGGCGACAAGGTGGGCCGGGCCATCGCCACGGCGCGGCGCCAGGTCCAGGCCCTGCTGGGCGCCGAGCACGACAGCGAGATCATCTTCACCTCCTGCGGCACGGAATCGGATTCCACGGCCATCCTGTCGGCCCTGAAGGCCCAGCCCGACCGCAACACGGTGATCACCACCATGGTGGAACACCCGGCCATCCTGGCGCTGTGCGAGCAGTTGGAGAAGGACGGCTACGACATCGTCCGCCTGCCCGTCGATACCCGGGGGCGGCTGGACCTGGATGCCTATCGCGCGGCCCTGGGCGACGACGTGGCCATCGTCTCGGTGATGTGGGCCAACAACGAAACCGGCACCCTGTTCCCGGTGCTGGAAATGGCCGAGATGGCCCGCGCGGCCGGCGTGATGTTCCACACCGACGCCGTGCAGGCGGTGGGCAAGATCCCCATCGACCTGAAATCCTCGGCCATCGACATGCTGTCGCTGTCGGGCCACAAGCTGCACGCGCCCAAGGGGGTGGGGGCGCTGTACCTGCGGCGCGGCACGCGGTTCCGGCCCCTGCTGCGCGGCGGGCACCAGGAACGCGGCCGCCGCGCCGGCACCGAGAACACGGCGTCTATCATCGGTCTGGGCGTCGCCGCCGAACGGGCCATGGCGACGATCGAGGAAGAGAACACCCAGGTCCGGGCCCTGCGCGACCGCCTGGAACGGGGAATCCTCGAACGCATCACCCACTGTTTCGTGACCGGTGATCCGGAAAACCGGCTGCCCAACACCTGCAACATCGCCTTCGAATACATCGAGGGCGAGGCCATCCTGATGCTGATGAACAAGAAGGGCATCGCCGCCTCCAGCGGATCGGCCTGCACCTCGGGCTCGCTGGAGCCCTCGCACGTGATGCGGGCCATGGATATTCCGCTCACCGCGGCCCACGGCACCACGCGCTTCTCGCTGTCGCGCTACAACACCCGGGCGGAGATCGACCAGGTGATCGCCGACCTGCCGCCCATCATCGCCACCCTGCGCAAGCTGTCCCCCTATTGGCGGGACGACGCGCCGGCCGGCGCCGGGGAAAAGGCCTTCCAGCCCGCCTATGCGTGAAGGGCGCCAACGGAACGGGGCCAGCAGAAAGGGACCGCACCATGCGCAACGCCGACTTCGAAGCCGAGCTGGAAGGCCTGTCCAGCGCCGAGGACTTCCTGGACCACTTCGATGTTCCCTTCGACGAGAAGGTGGTGCAGGTGAACCGCCTGCACATCCTGCAGCGCTTCCACGACTACCTGGAAAAGGACCCCGACACGCCCGCCGGCGAGGCGGCCTGCGAGGCCTACTACGGCAAGTGGCTGGCCGCCGCCTATGGGGATTTCGTCACCTCCGACGCGGCGACGGAAAAGGTCTTCAAGGTGTTCCAGCCCCCATCCCAGGCCCAGGCACCGCAGGTGGCCTTCGTGCCCCTGGAAAGCGTGCGGAAATAGGCGCGCCGCCCATGATGCCCCGCTTCGAATACGGCCACGCGGTGCGCGTGACGCGCAACCTGCGCAACGACGGCACCTTCCCCGGCGCCCGGGTGGGCGAGCTGCTGGTGCGGCGCGGCAGCACCGGCTATGTGCGCGACGTGGGCACGTTCCTGCAGGACCAGATCGTCTACACGGTCGATTTCGTGGCGGCGGGCAAGCTGGTCGGTTGCCGCGAGCAGGAGCTCCAGGGCGCCGACGAGCCCTGGGTGCCCAGCCGGTTCGAATTCCGCGACAAGGTCACCCCCGCCCTGCGGCTGGCGATCGACGGGCAGGTGATCGCGGCGCCCGGCGACGAGGGCGAGGTGCAGAAGGTGCTGCGCGACCGGCCCAACGACGTGGCCTACCACGTGCGCTTTTCCGACCGCACCGTGCAGGTGCCGGAAACCGCCCTGGTCCTGGTGCGCGAAGCCGCCGGCCTGGCGGATTCGGCCGTCGAGGGCGAGGCCCGCGACACCGCGGAGGAACCGCGGTGAACGGCGCCCACGGCTATCACCTGTTCCGGGCCTCGGTCCAGATGTTCGGCCGCAACCCGGGCGCCCTGGACACCACGGAATGGGCCGCCGCCCAGGCCATGGCCGACAAGACCCATGTTCTGGAAACGCGCGTGCTGGCCGCCGATGAGGCCCGGGCCGTCGCCGTTTCCCCCGGCACCGTCGTGGCGGCCCGCGACGCCCTGGCCGCGCGTTTCGACAATTCGGGCGCGTTCCACGGTGCCTTGGCGGCGGCGGGCCTGGACGAAGGCGCGCTGCTGACGGCCCTGGAGCGCCAGCTCCGCGCCGACGCGGTGCTGGAATCGGTCGCCGCCGGCACGCCGGACCCGGCCGAGGCCGACATCGCCGCCTTCTACCAGGCCAACCTTGCGCGGTTCCGCACGCCGGAGCGCCGCCAGGCGCGGCATATCCTGATCACCATCAATGCTGACTTTCCCGAAAACCGGCCCGGGGCGGCGCGCCGGCGCATGGCGGCGATCCAGGCGCGGCTGCTGGCGGTTCCCGCCGACCAGGCCGTGGCGGCCTTCGCGCGCGAAGCGGCGGCCCATTCCGAATGCCCCACCGCGCTGCAGGGCGGGGCCCTGGGCGCCGTCCGCCCGGGTCAGCTTGCGCCGGGCCTGGACGCGGCGGTTTTCGCCCTGTCGCCGGGCCAGATCAGCGATGTGGTGGAAACCGAATTCGGCCTTCACCTGGCGCGGTGCGACAGCCTGCTTGCCGAAGCGGTGGTCCCGCTGGACGCGGCGCGGCCGCGAATCGCCAAGGCCCTGAAGGCTGCGCTACGCGAGCAGCATCTGCGCCTGTGGCTGTTGCGGAACGGCCCCCATCGCGACGGTCCACCACGCCCCCTCCCGCACGGGAAACAGGAAAGGGATCGGCCATGCCCTCCATGACACGCCGCCGTTTCGTCGCGACCGCCGCCTTCGGCGCCGTTGGCCTGGCCACGGGTATTGGCGGGTGGCGTGCCGGCCAACCCGGCGGCGGGCGCCTGGTCATCGTCGGCGGCGGACCGGCCGGCGTGTCGGCGGCCCTGGCGGCCCGGTCCGTGGACCCCCGGGCCGACATTCTGCTGCTGGAACGCGACCCGACGCGCCTGACCCGGCCGGAAGGACCGGCCCCGCGTTTCCAGCCGCCGGCCGTGGCCAACGCCTTCGCCCGCCTGCGCCACGCCGGCGTACAGGTCGCCCTGGACGAAATCGATGCCGTCGACTGGACGAACCGGCGCCTCACGGGCTTCAGTGGCCGCCGCTTCGCCTTCGACCGGATCGTGCTGGCCCCCGGCGTCGCGCCCCGGGCCGAGGAAATCGACGGCCTGGATACCGTCGCGCGGCACCATTGGCCGGCGGCCTGGGGCAACGCGCGGGAGGCGCGGCGGCTGCAGGCACAGCTTGCGGCCCTGCCCGATGGCGGCCATGTGGTGATCCGGCTGCCGGACGGGCCCATCAGCCATCCCGTCGGGCCCTACCACCGGGTCGTGGAGATCGCCGGGTTCCTGGCCCGCGGCAAGGCCGGCGCGCACCTTTCGGTTCTGGACGCGGCGGCGGATTCCGAGGCCCGGCGGGCCTTCGCGGCCCACGTCCGCTCGGCACCGGCCTCCGACCCCATCCACGGGGTGGACTGGCGGTTCGGCGCCGGCGAGGGCCGGGTTCTTGCGATCGACAGCAAGCGCGGCGTCCTGACGACTCCCGCCGGATCCCTGCGTGCCGACGTGGTGAACTTCATCGTCGCCCAGCGCGCCGGCGAGATCGCCCGGCGGGCCGGCCTTGTCGACGTGTCCGGCTGGTGCCCCTGCGGACCGGACGGACGGTCCAACATCGTCCCCGACGCGGTTGTCGTCGGAGACGCCGCCGCCTCGGCGCGGCGCACCGCATCCGCGGCCCGCGCCGCGGGGACACGCGCGGCCCTGTCCCTGACCGGGGCGGTCGTTTCTCCCACGTAATGCCGGCGATAGGGCTCCCCAACAAGAAAATGGCCTGGCCGATATTCTCGGCCAAGCCATTGATGGTGTTGGTTGCGGGGGCAGGATTTGAACCTGCGACCTTCAGGTTATGAGTTTGGTATCATAGTCGTTCATGGTAGGCGCTGGAACGCTCTGAAGTCGCATATTTAGCTAATTTTCATGGTGTTATGTGGCATTTGACCATGAACAGCATACTCACAGATCCCTTGCATTTCGCTGCATTCTGCTTCCATATTGCTTCCGTATCTGAATCAGAAGCAGAGGAACGGACATGGCCCGGTTGACCAAGCGCGGCATCGAAGCCGCGCGGCCTCAAGCGAAGGACTACTTCCTTTGGGATGGCGACA
>JAGREA010000264.1 GCA_020446745.1 Rhodobacterales bacterium
ATTCCCACCCGCACCCTGCGGTTCAACCTGCCGGCGGCCCGCGACCGGGTGTTGGCCCTGCTGGCCGATACGGCGGCTGACCGCCTGTGGGTGCCGGCCTTCGAGGGGGCGCACCAGGACCACGACGCCGCCAACGCCCTGGCCGCCACCCTGGCTGACCGGATCGCTGTTTGGGAGTTCGCCGAATACGGCTTCGCCGGCGGCCGCCCGCGCCGCAACCGCTTCCCCGATCCGGCACCCGGTGACACGGTGATTGATCTGACCGCCGACGAGAAGGCGGTGAAGGTCCGGGCCCTGGAACTGTACGGGTCGGAAGCCGCCAACCTGGCCCACACGGGCACGGCGCGGGAAAGCATCCGCCCCCTGCCGCGCCACGCCTATGACCGGCCGCCCCACGACGGGCGTCTGTTCTACCAGCGCTTCCAGTGGGTGCCGTTCCGCCATCCGCGGGTGGATTTCACCGACCCGTGGGACGTGGCCCGGGACCTGGCGCGGTTTTACGGTTCCGTGTCCGATTCGTGAAACCTGCTTGAAGTTTCCGTGAAGATTGCCGATCCTCCGCCACATAACGGGGAAGGATCGACGTTACATGAAGGCCATCATGCTGGCGGCCGGTGTGGGCCGCCGCCTGTACGGCGACAGCAAGACCCAGCCGCCCAAGGCGCTGCTGTCGTTCGCCGGCAAGACCCTGCTGCAGCGCCACGTGGACATCCTGCGCGCCCTGGGGGTGTCGGAACTGGTGCTGGTGGTGGGCTTCCGCCGCGAGTTGATCGTGGCCGAGGCCCGCCGGGCCGCCGCTGAAACGGGCGACGCCGGTTTCATCCGCACGCTGCACAACCCGCGCTTCCGTTCGGGCCCCATCCTGTCCCTGTGGACGGCCAGGGACGTGCTGCGCGGCGGCGACGACATCCTGTTCATGGATGCCGACGTGCTCTACCATCCCCACATGCTGGCCCGGCTGGTGCGGTCCGACCGCACCGACCTGTTCCTCATGGACCGGGACATCGAGGCCGGCGAGGACCCCGTGCGCATCTGCCTGAAGGACGGCGAGATGGTGGAGTTCGGCAAGAACATCCAGGGGGATTTCGACCTGGTGGGCGAATGGCCCGGCTTCCTGCGCCTGTCGCCGGCCGTGGCGGCGCGCCTGGCCGACGCCTGCGACGCCCTGGTGGATGCCGGTCGGGTCGAGGTGACCTACGAGGTGGCCATGCGCCAGGTGCTGATGGACAGCCCGCCCGGGACCTTCGGGGTGGAGGACATCACCGGCGTGCCGTGGATCGAGATCGACTTCCCCAGCGACCTGCTCAGGGCCGAGCAGCACATCCAGCCCCTGGTGGACGTGCCCGCCGCCCTTGAGGATCCCGCGCCGCCCGCGGCGGCCGCCCGGCGGGCCTGAGCCATGTCGGAACGGTACTGGATGGGATTCGACCTGGGCGGTACCAAGATGCTGGCCAAGGTCTACGACCGGGACTTCAACACCCTGGGCCGGTGCCGCAACAAGAGCCGCGGCCGCGAAGGCGTGAAGGCGGGCCTGGCGCGCATGGTGGAAACGGCGCGCGGTGCCCTGGACGAGGCCGGCCTGCCGGCCCGCAAGCTTTCCGGTATCGGCGTCGGCTGCCCCGGGCCCCTGGACCTGGACAAGGGCGTGGTGCTGTCCACCCCCAACCTGGGCTGGGCCAACGTGCCCGTGAAGGCGACCCTGGAAAAGGCCCTGGGGTGCCCGGCCGTGATCGCCAACGACGTGGACGCCGGGGTTTACGGCGAATACCGCTTCGGCGCCGCCCAGGGGGCGCGCTGCGTGGTCGGCGTGTTCCCGGGCACCGGCATCGGCGGCGGGGCGGTTTACGAGGGCCGCATCCTGCGCGGCGCCAAGGGCTCGTCCATGGAGATCGGCCACATTCCGGTGGAGCGCAACGGCGCCGTGTGCGGCTGCGGCCGCCGGGGCTGCCTGGAGACGGTGGCCAGCCGCCTGGCCATTTCCGCCGCCGCCGCCCGGGCCGTCTATCGCGGCGAGGCCCCGCACCTGGCCAAGGATGCCGGTTCGGACCTGGCGGAGATCCGCAGCGGCGCCCTGCGCCGGTCCATGAAGGCCGGCGACGCGGCGGTGGAGGTCATCCTGCGCGACGCCGCCCGCACCATCGGCTGGGCCATGGCCGGGGTGGTCAACATGCTGGCCCCCGACACGGTGGTCCTGGGCGGCGGCCTGGTGGAGGAGATGCCGGGCCTGTTCTCCAAGGAGGTTGCGGCCGGCCTGCACGAACAGGTGATGCCGGCCTTCGCCGGCTCCTACGACGTCAAGGTGGCCCAACTGGGCGACGACGCCGGCGTGCAGGGCGCGGCCGCCTGGGCTGAGGCGGTGGTGTCCGCCTGATCGCTGGAACGCTTCCTTTCGTCGTCGTGCCCGGGCTTGTCCCGGGCATCCACGTCTTTTTTGGTTTGAAACGCGGAGGACGCAAAGGGACGCGGAGGAAAAGTCGTCGCTCCTCCATTCTCCCATGGTCGCGCCCCCATTCTCCAACCGTCGCTCCCGCGAAGGCGGGAGCCTATTGCCTTATCCACCGCCAACATCGCTGACGGGAAAGGCCGTGCCGGTTCCAGCACCGATGGATTCCCGCCTTCGCGGGAATGACGGTGGAGAGGGCGGGAATGACGATGGAGTGGGTGGGAATGACGGTGGAGAGGGTGGGCGTCTTTAGTGCTCTAACCGCATCCCCGCCAACACCTCCGCCGTCAGCCGGTGGAACGGGATGGATTCGGCGTAGCCCTTCAGCGGGGCGGCGCCGTCTTCCAGCGCCACGCCTTCCAGCAGCGGGGCCACGGCCGGGTCGGCGACGAACTCGCGGGACAGCACGATGTCGCCGCCCACGCTCTGGCCCTGCAAACGGGCCGCCATGTTGGCCGCCGTGCCGTAGTAGTCCAGGCGGTCGTTCAGGGTCACCGAGATGCAGCGCCCCAGGTGCAGGCCCAGCTTGATGGTCAGGGCCTCGCCGTCGGGCGCCGCGGCGTTGTGGGCGGCGAAGGCGTCCTGGATGGCCAGGGCGCAGCGGTAGCCGTCGTCCGGGTGGTGGAACACGGCCATGATGGCGTCGCCGATGGTCTTCACCACCGCCCCGTCGTGGTCCCGCACGGCCCGCCCCAGCAGGGCGAAGTGCTCGCGCACCAGGGCGTAGGCCCGGGGGTCGCCCACCCGCTCGTACAGCGCCGTCGAGCCCTTCAGGTCGGTGAACATGATGGTCACGTGGTCGATTTCCACGTCGTCGCCGGGGCGCAGGACTTCCTTGGTGAACAGCTCGCGGAAGGCCTGCAGCGTGGTCGCCCGGTGGGCCGTCAGGATGTCCTGGCGCCAGGCCTGGTCCTCGACGATGAAGGTCAGGCGCCGGGTGCTGTCGTTGCGGATGGCGAGCACGCCCGGCGCCGCCGCCGCGCCGGCCCGGATGGTATCGCCCCGGGCCTCCAGGGTGGGAAAGCCACCGTGGCCGGTGAACACCACGTCGGCCGCGTCGCCCGGTTCGTTGGTGCGCAGGCGGTAGG
>JAGREA010000265.1 GCA_020446745.1 Rhodobacterales bacterium
CCCAGGCGGTCGCGGTTTTCCGATTCCTTGGCGTAGAGCAGGTTCAACGTCACGTCGCCGGGGTTGTCCAGCAGTCGACGGAACAGGTCACTGGGCTGGGTCTGCTGCGCGTGGCTTTCAGAACCGAAAACCACCACACCCAACGCAACTGAGGCGGCAACGCATGCCGCTTTGTTCAACTTATTCAAATTCCACCCCCAACGCCTTCGTTCTAAAGGCAAATACTTTGAGCCCTCAGGAGCCTCTTTGGGTGACTAAAGTACAATTATTCGTTTCGGAAAACAAACAAAATTGATGAAGTATTAGGCATGCCACCATTCATTGAGGTTATTCGGGATGATGGAACCATTCCCGAGTGGAACCCGTTCCCGCGCCGCCGCCGGCACCGGCACCTTGACCCGGGGCTCGGCCTGTTGGGATATTTTACACTTGAAACTTGGAATAATAGGAAGGATCAGGCGAAGGCCCCCGAATCCCTGGAATTCCCGTTTTCGGCACAAAAATTGCAAAAATCATTAAATAATAGTCCGATTATTACCCAAAAAGGTCAATAACCGGTATAGACTTTCTATTCTCGGGTGAAGCCCTCCGGCCCTCGCCCGGTCCGACTCCGCCCGGAGAAGGAGGATTCCCCATGCCCCACACATCCACAGGCCACCGGCCCGCGCCGCCGCCGGCGCCGCGCCCCACGTGCCACCGGCGACCGGACGGGCCTGTCCTGGCCCCGGGGGTGGTCCTGGGGGTGGTCCTGGGAGTGGTCCTGGGGGCGGTGGCGGCACCGGCCCCCGCCGGCGCGGGGGTGGTCACGGCGGATCTGTCGTTCCAGGTGAACAACCAGTCCATCTGGGGCGACGCGGGCGGCATCGACAACACCCTGTCGGTGGTGGACTGGCGCCGCGACATGGCGCTGCATTCCTGGAACGACACCCTGGCCATCCCGCCCATCCCCGGCGCCGACGCCGCCTTCCTGACCCTGGGCATGCAGATTTCCACCTCGGCCAACAGCTCGGGCGTGTTCGGCCTGTCGCCGTGGCTGAAGGCCGGCACCGGCACGGCGGACCTGGCCTACGACGCCCAGGTGCTGCTGGACATCCCCGATCCCTGGACCGTGCGGCCCGGCGAGACGGTGCGCATCGGCACCAGCCTGGCCTCCCACAACAGCACGTTCACCACGTCGGCCCCGCAGGTGGAGGCCGGGGTGGACATCCTGTTCGAGGCCGCGGGCAGCATCAACGGCACCCTGCACAACGTGCCCTGCGTGCTGTGCGCGCCCTACAACGTGGTGACCGAGTTGAGCGGCTTCACCATCGCCCCCGACACGGGCCTGTCGGTGCGCACCCTGGGCCTGCCCCTGACCCTGCCGGCGGGGCTGCTGTACGACGGCGGCTACATCCCCGGCCTGCGCTACGAGAACAACCAGCTGGACCTGTTCGGCGGCGCCCTGACCGACCCCATCGACGTGGCCGACGGGGTGGAGATCTTCGTGCCCCCGCCCCTGGACTTCATCGTCCCCACGGTGGCCCTGAACCAGCCGGACTTCGTGACCAGCAACACGCACCGCACCGGGGCCGACGACGTGCTGTCGCTGAAGCTGGACCTGGACAAGCTGGTCACCGACCTGCTGCTGCCCAGCGTTCCCGGCCTGCCCAGCGTGGACCTGCTGGAAGGCGCCTTCAGCCCCAGCCAGCTGCTGCCCGACCTGCTGGCCTTCCTGGGCCCCACCATCGACGGCCTGCTGCCCATGCTGATCGAATACAACCTGTTCGACCTGGAATCGGTGCTCGACCTGGGCCTGCGGCAGACCTTCGACTTCGACCCCAACGACCTGATGGTCAGCTTTGACGTGGGCGGCTTCATCACCGCGCCGGTGAAGGTGGGCGAAACGGTGGAATTCGCCATGCCCGACGGGGTGACCCAGGTGACCCCCATTTTCAGCCTGCCCGACGGCGCCTTCCAGAACCTGACCGAGGTGACGGTCGACCTGGGCATCGAGATGGATTCCCTGCAGCTTGACGTGAACTTCCAGAACATCCTGGACTGGATCCCCGACCAGTCCTACGGCCCCCTGGAGCACGACGAATACGACATCCGCTCCCTGGCCCAGGACATCAACGAGCGCTGGCGGGCCTGCAAGGGGGACGCCAATTCCCTGGTCTGCCTGTTCCACGGCATCAATTCGCCGGGCGAATGGCTGCTGGACACCCTGCTGGGCCCGGACTTCCTGGAGCCCGATTCCGGCGAGCTGATCCCCACGGCCAAGCTGAACGACTTCCTGACCCCGGACGTGTTCGACCTGGATTTCCAGGTGGACCTGCCGACCATGGCCGGCCCGGCCTTCACCCTGCGCCCCGGCAGCCCCAACCCCATGCCGGCCCCGGGCGGCCTGGCCTTGCTGGCGGCGGGCGCGGTCGGCCTGCTGGCGCTGCGGCGGTGGCGGCGCCCTCAGACCGGGCCGCGGTCCGCATGCAAGGGGAACAGGACGTCGTAGACCTCGCGGCGCACGTCGGTGGCCTCATAGGCGGAACCGATGGTCTTGGCCAGGTCCGAGGCGCGGTAGGCTTCCAGGGCCGCCTGGTCCTCGAAGAAGTAGATGCCGCACACCTCGCCGGTATCGGGGTCGCGGCCGTAGATCTTCTGGATCAGGCCCGGCACCGCCTGGAAGCGCGGCCGGCGCTCGACGATGCGGCGCTCGAATTCGGCGTCATCCAGTTGCGACGTGATGCGGACGTACAGGATCGCCGCCATGGGGGCCTCCGGGTCTGGGGTGGTGGGGGATGAATCTCACCACGGCGCGCGGGGGGAGTCGAGGGGGGCCTCCAGGAATCGTCGCCCCCTACCCGGCCAGGCCCATCTCCATCACCCGGTTCACGTCGGCCACCGTATGCCGCGCCACCTTGTTGGTGGGTGCCAGGGGTTCGGACAGGAAGAAGGCCGGCAATTCGTCGTCGGCGTCGGTCAGGCCGGCGGCGCGGTTGAAGGCCCGCTCCAGGCGCAGGGTCTCGCTGCCCAGGGCGCGCAGGAAGCCGTCGTCCACCCCGGCGTCGTGGGCGTCGTTGATGGCCTGGGCGATGAGCGGCGCGTTCTTGTCCGTCACCCCCTTGCCGAACACGCAGATGCCCAGGGAATCCGCCGCCGCCGCGTTGATCTGCGCCGTCAGGCTGACCTCCGCCAGGTGGTCCGTGTCCTTGTCGTCGCAGGGATAGGCGGGCATGTTGCCGGCCGTATGGTCGGCCCCCTGGGGGGTGACCATCATGGTGATGCCCGTCACCTCGATGACCCGGGGGTCGTAGGCGCTGATGGCCTGGTCCTTGATCACCGGAATACGGGCCACGCCGAAGTGGCGCCCCACCCGGCCCGTGCCCTGGGCCAGCAGGCGGCCGCGTTCGTTGCCGGCGCGGATTTCGGCCAGCGCCGCGACCATGAAATCCACGTCGCCGAAGGGGGCCTGGCCGGCCTCCATCAGCACCGCCATCAGGGCCCCAGCCTCGATGGTGTCGATGCCCAGGTCGTTGGCGATGGCGTTGACGCGGGCGATGTCGTCGGGGTCCGTCAGGCCGCAGTTGGTGCCCATCAGGCCGATGGTCTCGTATTCCAGGGGCGAGACCACCTCCTGCCCGTCCTTGTCGGCATACACGTTGGAGCACTTGATCAGGCAGCCGGGCATGCAGGCGTGGGCCGTTTCGCCGCCCCGTTCCGTGTTCTGTTCGCGGATGTGGTGGCCGCCCACCTTCAGGACCTCCACGTCCTTGTCCACCAGGCGCCCGGCCGAGAAGTTGCGCACCGGCAGGCCGCCGATGTGGTTGGTCACGTCGGCCACGTAGGCGGTGCCGTACAGGTTCAGGTTCTTCACCCCCGGGTCCTGGCCCAGCAGGTCGCCATAGGCCTTGATGCCGCCCATGAGCTTCCGCCGGTCGTGGAACGGCGGCATTTTGAATTTATCGGCAATAATCGCTTTGACTTTTTTCGACCCCATCACGGCGCCCACGCCGCCCCGGGCGGCCAGGCGGGCCGGGCGGTTTTCCGGGTCGGAAAAGGCGATGCCGGCCAGCAGGCCCTGGTATTCCCCCACCGGGCCGCAGAGCGCGATGGAGACCTTGTCGCCATAGGCTTCGTGCAGTCTGGCCGCCGTCTCGAAGTTGCCCATGCCCATGAAGGCGTCGGCGGGTTCGAAGGTGACGGGGCCCTCCTTGGGGATGCGGATGATGATCCAGTCGTCGGACGCGCCGTACAGCGTCAGGCCGCAGATCTGCAACTGGCCCAGGGCGAAGCCGAAGGTGCCGCCCGTGTTGGCCTCCTTGATGCCGCCGGTCAGCGGGCTCTTGCAACCCACGCTCATGCGGTTGCCGTTGGAAAAGTTGGTGCCGGCGAAGGGCCCGTTGGCGAAGATCAGCGGATTGGCCGGCGACAGGGGGTCCACCCCGGCCACGTCCATGTCGGTGAGCATGCGGGCGATGCGGTAGCGCCCGCCCCGGGCGATCTCCACGCCCTCGACGGTCTCTTCGGTCACGGCGCGCTGGGCCAGATCGATGTGCAGGTGGGTGCGCATGGCGGCGGCTCCTTCGGCGGCGATATTGTTAGTATACTAACAAAATGGCCGCGTCCCATCAAGCCGGGATGGTCCCGCCTTTCCGCCGCGGAGTCTAGCCCTGGCCGTCCTGCCACCATCCGCCCATGTGCGCCGGGCGCGGCGCGTCCTGGAGCACCAGCCGGCCGCCTTCGCGCCGGCGGGTGGGAATGGCCTGGCGGTCGATGCCGCCTTCCAGGGACATGGCCAGGTCGCGGGCGAACACCCGGTCGCCGATGTGCCACGAGTGATTGAAGGTGCCGAAATAGGTGGCCTGGTTCGGGTCCAGGGTCTGGAAGTGTTCGCCGCAGTCCACGTTCACGGCCTTGGGCCGGGCGTTGGCCGGCAGGCCCACGCGGCCCACCCGGGGCGACACCCCCAGGCGCTTGGCGTTGGACACGGCCAGCACCCCGTCGAAGGGATTGGCATAGTTGGTCAGGCGCATGATGCGCTTGAACAGGGGGGCCGACCAGTCGTCGTCGGTGGACAGGCAGTCCCGCGACACGTCGCCGCCGATGAAGGCCACCTGGCCCATGCGCCAGTCGCTCTTGAACAGGTTGCCGTCCTTTTCCGCCTGGGTGAAGGCTTCCAGGATCACGTAGGCGCCGGTGGAATGGCCCAGCAGGTGCACGTTGGTCTCGCAGCCGTTTTCCTGGCCCCGGGCCAGCACCTTGATGCCCTTGGTGACCAGCGACAGGGCCACTTCGGCGGCGTCCCACCGGTCTTCCAGGTAGTTCAGCGTGCTGTCGTCGCTGGGCCAATCGAAGGAGACCACCACCCCGCGCCAGCCCTCGGCCCGCAGGTCGGCGGCCAGGCGGCGCTGGCGCTGCATGATGATGGGCAGGTCGTTGTTGTAGCCGTGGACGAACACCAGCACGTCGCCGGCCGGGCTGATGGCGTGGGGGTTGGGGTTGGCGTCGGCCAGGGCCCGCACTTCCGCCACCCAGGCCTTGATGCCGCCGGGCCCGCCCATCTGGTGGGCCGGCGTGGGCACGGGCGCGTCGGCGGGCACCTTCAGATAGCGCACCGGCCCCGGCTCGGCCTGGAACCGGCCATCGCGGACCCGCCGCGCGGTGAAGACGTAGTCGGCTCCCGCCATGGTCGTTCCCCACACCCAATATTACAAATAATGAAAAGGGTGGTGCCTGGCGGGATATAAATCAAGAATTTTTCGCGTTAGGCGGGAATGACGATGCCGCCGCCCCCTACCCCAACGCCGACAGGTGCCGCACCGGCCGGCCCGGCGCCACGGCCATCACCGCGTGGGCGATGGCGTTGGCGTCGATGCCGTGGTGGCGGTACAGGTCGCCCAGGGATGCGGACTGGCCGAAGTGCTCCACCCCCAGGGGCTTCACCTTGTGGCCGTGCACGCCGCCCAGCCAGCTCAGGGCCGCCTGGTGGCCGTCCAGCACCGTGACCAGCCCGGCGTCGCGGGGCAGTTGGGCCAGCAGGCGTTCCACGTGGCAGGTGGCGTCGGCGCGGCCCCGCTGGCGGGCCCGCTCGGCGGCGTGCCAGCCGGCG
>JAGREA010000266.1 GCA_020446745.1 Rhodobacterales bacterium
GCAGGCCGGCCATCATTTCCCGGTCCGGCAGGCGCGCCCAGGATCGCGGGTCCAGGGCGGGCAGGGGGTAGGGGCGCGGGTTGATGCCCGTGGACAGGTCCAGCCATTGGTCCACCGGGATGCCGTGGCGCCGGGCCGCCGCCTCCAGGCGGCCGCCGTGGTCTCGGAGAATGGCGGAAGGCTGATCCATGGCCGCGCAGTCTATCGGCAGGCCAGGATCAGGTCCACGCGCGTGCCGGGGCCACCCGCTTGGCCCTTGCCAAGCCGCGCCCACGTGATAAAAGGCCCCCATACGGAAGGGACGCCCCATGGTCACGCCGCAGGCCCGACGACGACAGAGCCCCGCCCCCCGCCGCGCCACCGCGCGGCGGCCTGCGTGAGCGCGCGTCCGCCGGTTCCGACGGTCGCCGCCCGATCCGGTTGACCGACCCGCGAGCCCCCGTTCATGTTCCGCATCGACCGACAGACCCCCGACGACGACGCAGCCGTCGAAGCCCTGCTGGACCGGGCCTTCGGCCCCGGCCGCCTGGAAAAGACCTCGTACCGCTTCCGCCAGGGCGTGGCGGCCATTCCCGAACTGTCCCTGGTGGCCCGCGACGGCGAGGCCATCGTCGGCACCATCCGCTACTGGCCAGCGCTGATCGGCGAACGCCTGCGCGGCGGCGTGCCGGTTCTGCTGCTGGGCCCCCTGGCCGTGGAGCCGGGACGCCAGGGCGAGGGCACGGGTGACGCCCTGGTGCGGCGCAGCCTGCGCCTGGCCCGCCGCGCCGGGCACGAGGTCGTGTTCCTGGTGGGGGACCGGGGGTACTATGACCGCTACGGCTTCGAGCCGGCGGGCAAGCGGGGCGTGGTCATGCCCGACGAGCCCAAGCGCCTGCTGGTGCGCGAACTGCGCCTGGGCGCCCTGCAGGGCATCCGCGGCGTGCTGTGCCCCTGGAAGGGCTAGGCGCGCGCCGATTGCCGGGCCCGGGCCGGTGCGGGACGATCCTGTTTGAAATTGTCATAATTTTGTAACATTCTTCCGGGGCAGAGGGAGAGCGGCATGGCCAAGACCGCCAAGTCCAAGACCGACGGCAGGACGCCCGAGGAAAAGACCGGTCCGAAGACCCGGGCCAAGGCCAGCGGCAAGGCTGGCGATAAGGCTGTTGCGGGCCCCGTGGATTCGGGGCCGCCGGTTCTGGTGCCCGTGGACTTTTCCCGGGATTCCGAGGCCGCGCTGCTGTACGCCGCCGACATGGCCGCCTGCATGAACGCGCCCCTGGCGGTGCTGCACGTGGTCCACGACCCGGAATTCCACCCCGGCTACTACCGCGACGCCGCCGACAGCCCCAACATGCCCATCGAGGACGTGGCCCAGCGCCTGCTGGACGCCTTCATGGACCGCATGGCGGCCGACCACCCCGAGCACCCGGCATTGGCCCGGGCGCGGCGCGAGCGGGTGTCGGGCCTGCCCGTGAACCGCATCCTGGAGGTGGCGGACCTGCTGGCGGCCCGGGCCATCGTCATGGGCAGCCGCGGGCTGACCGGGCTGCCGCACCTGCTGATGGGCTCGAAGGCCGAACGGGTGGTGCAGCTGGCGGCCATTCCCGTCACCGTGGTCAAGGCGCCCAAGGCGGCGGCCAAGGCCCGCAAGGCGGCGGCCAAGGCGCGCAGGTCGGAAACCAAGGCCCTGCGCCGCCTCAGCCGGGCCATGGTCGTCGACGGGCCGATGGGCGGAGCCGCCAACACGTGACGCCGCCGCCCCTGGACCTGTTCGACCTGTGGAGCGGCCTGCTGGGCGGCCTGGCCCTGTTCCTGTTCGGCATGGACATCATGACCCGGGCCCTGAAGGTGGTCGCCGGCGACCGCATGAAGGGCATCCTGGGCAAGCTGACCCGCAACCGCTTCGTCGGCGCCCTGACCGGGGCCGTGGTCACCGGCATCATCAATTCGTCGTCGGTCACCACGGTGATCATGGTGGGCTTCATTTCGGCCGGCCTGGTGACCATGGCCCAGTGCGTCAGCGTCATCATGGGGGCCAACATCGGGTCCACGGTGACGGCCCAGATCCTGGCCTTCAAGGTGACCAAGCTGGCCCTGCCCATGGTCGCCGTGGGCTTCGCCTTCTGGTTCCTGTCGAAGAAGGAGCCGGTGAAGCAGTACGGGGCCATGGTCATGGGCCTGGGGCTGGTGTTCTTCGGCATGGGGGTGATGAGCGACGCCATGAAGCCCCTGCGGTCGTTCGAACCGTTCCTGGAAATCATGGTGTCGCTGGAAAACCAGTACCTGGGCATCCTGGTGGGGGCCCTGTTCACGGCCATCATCCAGTCGTCGGCGGCCACCACGGGCATTGTCATCGTCATGTCGGGGCAGGGGCTGATCGCCCTGCCGGCGGCCATCGCCATCGCCTTCGGGGCCAACATCGGCACCTGCGCCACGGCCGGCCTGGCGGCCATCGGCAAGCCGCGCGAGGCGGTGCGCGCCGCCGTGGTGCACGTGCTGTTCAACATCGCCGGGGTGCTGATCTGGATGGGCTTCATCCCCGAGGTGGCCAAGCTGATGACCGACCTGTGGCCCTGGGCCGGCGCGCCGCGGCAGATCGCCAACGCCCACACCCTGTTCAACGTGATCAACACCGCCCTGTTCATCGGCTTCACGACGCAGATCGCCCGGTTCGTGGAATGGCTGATCCCCGACAAGCCGCTGACCGAGATGCCGCCCGAGATCCTGCCCCAGTACCTGAGCGACGATTTGATCGACACCCCGCCCCTGGCCCTGCAGCGGGCCCGCATGGAGGTGGGACGCCTGGGCGGCCTGGTTACCGAGATGGTGGGCGAGGCCCTGCCGGCGGTGCTGACCGGCGACCGCGAGACCCTGGCCGCCGTGGCCCGCCGCGACCGGCGCACCGACATCCTGCATCGGGCCATCATCGACTACCTGCGCCGGGTGGGGCTGCATGCCCTGGGCGAAAGCCAGGCGGCGGAAATGGTGCACCTGATGGCGGCGGCCAACAGCCTGGAGGCCATCGGCGACGTGGTGGAGACGGACCTGGTGCTGCTGGGCCGCAAGCGCCTGGAGGAAAGCCTGAAGTTCAGCCCCCAGACGCGGGACCTGATCTCCGCCTTCCACGGCGAGGTGGTGACGGCCCTGGACGACGCCGTGGCCGCGGTGGCCCACCAGAACCCCGAGGCCCAGGCCCGGGCCCGCGACGCCAAGCCGCGCATCAACGAGCTGTCCGCCGCCCTGGCCCGCCACGGGGCCCAGCGCCTGCTGGCCGACGCGCCGAACCGGGTGGAGTCCTACACCCGCGAGATGGAAATCACCGAGACCCTGAAGCGCATCTACACCCTGGCCCGGCGCATGGCGAAGGAGATCGACCCGCTGGAACCGGAGGTGCCGGCCGACGCGCCGGCCCCCGCCAAGGCGCCCGAAGACGACACCCGAACGGATGCCCCGGCCGACGATTCCGCCCCGGCGGCGGAAAAGTCCGCCTGACCTACCCCCGCCCCGTGCCCATCAGCCAGCTCAGGCCCACGAAGGCCGGGTGGGGGTGGGTGATGACCTGGGTGGGCACGGCCGACAGGTAGCCGGCGAAGCGGCCCTTTTCCTCGAACCGGCGGCGGAACGGCGAGGCGGCGAACCGATCCCCCAGGCGCGGCACGATGCCGCCGGCCACGAACAGCCCACCCCGGGCCCCCAGGGTCAGGCACAGGTTGCCCGCCGCCGTGCCCAGGAAGGCGCACATCAGGTCCACGGCCTCGGCGGCGCGGGCGTCGCCGGCCTCGGCCCGGGCGGTCACGCCGGCCGGTTCCGGCGCGTCGCCGTCGGGGTCGCCGTCCACCTGGCCCAGGGCCGTCCACAGGTTGACCAGGCCGGGGCCCGAGCACACCCGTTCCGCCGACACGTGGCCGAACCGGTGGCGCAGGGCATCCAGCACCGCCGCCTCGCGATCGGTGGCCGGGGCCATGGTCACGTGGCCGCCCTCGGTGGTCAGCGGCGCCCAGCCGAAGCCCGCCGGCACCACGGCCGAAACCCCCAGCCCCGTGCCCGGGCCGATCACCGCCAGCGGCGAGCGCGCCGCCGCCTGGCCGCCGCCCACGGGTGCCAGGTCGCCCGGCCCCAGGTGGGGCAGGGCCAGGGCCACGGCGGTGAAGTCGTTGATCACCTGCAGGTTTTCCAGCCCCAGGTCGCGGCGCGTGTCCTCGATGGAAAAGGCCCAGCGGTGGTTGGTCATGGTCACCTGGTCGCCCAGCACCGGCGAGGCCACGGCCACGGCGCCCCGGGTGGGCGGCCGGGCGGGCTTCACCTGGGCCAGGTAGGCGCGCACGGCGTCGGCCAGGGTGTCGTGGGCGGTCACGTCCAGCACCAGGGGGCTGTCCACGGCGCCGCCGGCCCCGGCCAGGGCGAAGCGGGCGTTGGTGCCGCCGATATCGGCAATCAGGTTGGGCATCAGAAGGCGTCCCGCCATTTCTTCGACAATCGCATGGCCGAATTGATCAGGCCGACCATGGAATAGGTTTGGGGGAAGTTGCCCCACAGCTCGCCCGTTTGCGGGTCGATGTCCTCCGACAGCAGGCCCAGGTGGTTGCGGCTGGCCAGCAGGTTCTCGAACAGGTCCCGGGCCTCGTCGGTGCGGCCGATGGCCGACAGGGCATCGATGTACCAGAAGGTGCAGATGGTGAAGGCGTTCTCGGGCGTGCCGAAATCGTCCTCGATGGCATAGCGGAACAGGTGCTTGCCGCGCCGCAGCTTCTCCTCGATGGCGGCCACGGTGCCGACGAAGCGCTTGTCCGTGGCCTCGATGAAGCCCAGCTCGAACAGCAGCAGCAGGCTGGCGTCCACGTCGCGGCCGTCGAAGGCATCGACGAAGGTGTTGCGCACGGGGTCATAGGCCCGGCGCAGGATCACGCCGCGCATGGTGTCGGCGTGCTTGCGCCAATAGGCCTGGCGGGTGGGCATGTTCAGGCGCTCGGCGATGCGGGCCAGGCGATCGGCCCCGGCCCAGCACATGACGGCCGAATAGGTGTGCACCTTGGCCTTGGTGCGCAACTCCCACAGGCCGGCGTCGGGCTTGTCGTAGATCTGCACGCAGCGCCGGCCCACGTCCTCCAGCTGCTCGAACAGGCGCGGGTCGCCGCGCCGGGTCAGGCGTTCGTCGAAGAAGGCCTGGGTGGCGGCCAGGATGACGCTGCCGGGCACGTCGTTCTGGATGTGCTCGTAGGCCTGGTTGCCCTTGCGCACCGGGCCCATGCCGCGATAGCCGCGCAGGCCCGGCACCACCTCCTCGATCAGCTTTTCCTCCAGGGCGATGCCGTACACGGGCTGCAGGTGCTGGTCCACATCGCCGGCCACCACGTTGGTGATGTAGCGCAGGTGGTCCTCCATGGTCCGCGTGGCGCCCAGGCGGTTCAGGGCCTGGACGACGAAATAGGCGTCGCGCAGCCAGCAATAGCGGTAGTCCCAGTTGCGCTGGGTGTGGGCGGCCTCGGGGATCGAGGTGGTGAGCGCGGCGACGATGCCGCCCGATTCCTCGAAGCTGCACAGTTTCAGGGTGATGCCGGCGCGGATCACGGCGGCCTGCCATTCGTAGGGGATGGCCAGGTAGCGGGTCCAGTCCACCCAGTAGTGGCGGGTCTTCTCGAAGAACTCGCGGGCCGTGGCGTCGATGGAGCTGGTCAGGCTCTCGTCGGGGCCCAGGATCAGGTTCAGGGGCTCCTCCAGCACGAAGGGCACCTCGTTGACCACGTAGGACACGGGGGCGTCGGTGGTCACCCGAAGGGTCAGGTGCGGCGCCACGTAGCGGATGTGGTTGGAGCCGCGGGTGAGCTGCGGCCAGGTGTCGCCGTAGGAGAAGGCCGGGCGGATGCGGATGCGGATGCGCGGATGGCCGATCACCGGGCGGATCTGGCGCACGATCATCATGGGCCGGAACACCCGGTCCAGGTTGTAGAAGCGCGGCGCGAAGTCGGTGATCTCGGCGGCGTTGCCGTTGGTGTCGTACAGGGTGGTGACCAGAATGGCCGTGTTGTGCAGGTAGTGCTGCTCGCTGCGGGCGAAATCCACCACCTGGATGTCGAAGAACCCCCGCTCGGCCTCGTCCGGGTCGTCGGGGCGGGGGCCGTCCATCAGGCTGCAGAACACGGGGTCGCCGTCGAAGCGGGGGAAGCAGGCCCAGGTGAAGCGGCCCCGGCGGTCGACCAGCGCGCCGATGGCGCCGTTGCCGATCACGCCCAGATTCAGGTCGTTCATGGAACAGGGGTCTCCGGACTGTCACGCGCGCCGACCGGCCCCCGCGGTCCCCTTACCGCCACGCCCGGCTTGGTCCCCAGACTAATCATGTTTTCCGGAAGGGTCGAGCCCGCCCCGTCACGACCCGGCGCGGGTGTCGCGCCAGTGGCGCA
>JAGREA010000267.1 GCA_020446745.1 Rhodobacterales bacterium
CGCTTCCGCCGGCGGGCGATGCCCAGGCCGGCCAGGCCGGCGGCCAGGATGGCCAGGGTGCCGGGCTCGGGCGCCTGGGTGGGCTGGCGGACCAGCGAGAAGGACTGGTACAGGGTGGCGCTCAAAGTGGCATCGAAGTCCGGGTCGTAGTTGGCCAGGATGACGGCCGGGGCCACGTTGGTCAGCGCATCGACCGCGGCTCCCAGGGTCTCGCTGTCGATGAGGTTGAGGGCGGCCTGGGAGTTAATAGAGACTTCCAGGGACCCCGCGAGCTGATCGGCGCCGGACTGGCCGACAATTTCCCAGTCGTCCGAAATCGTGGACGTGTGCACCTCCATTATGAGGGTCGTGCTGTTGATCTTGAGCGACGCCGAGGTGGACGTGGCATCGAAGAAGAAGGCGCTGTAGACGTCGCCGGAGTGGTCCAGCACGGTGCTGTTTACGGTGTCCTCGAACGCCCCGGTGAAATGGTCGAACATCAGGAATGGATTCAACGGATCCGAATCGAGGCCGATCACGTTGATGGCGCTGGGATCGGGAACGGTGCCGGTGCCCGTGGCGTCCTGCAGGTCGTCGGCCCAGTTGTCGAACAGCACGTTGTCCACGGTGATGGTGCCGCCGGCGAACAGCTCGGCCAGGGTGCAACTGTTGGCGTTGGCGCAGCCCGTGGTGCTGATCACCGCCTGGGCGCCCGTGGGGGCCATCAGCGCCAGGGCCGTGGCAACGGCCGCCGAAAGGCCGGCCAGCCGGCGGCCCGTGGGAACGAAATTAAAAGGCATCGCGGTTGTTTCCCTCGTACTCCAGGTGTCAGCCGGTCCCACCAATGCGCCAGGGCGCTCGCCGGCATTTTTCAGTCGTTCGTAGGCAAACGCAACTTCCGTGCCACGACGAAAAGACCCGTCTTTCCGCGCCTTCCCCGGGCAACAATCATGAAGACGAGGGCCCATTTGTAAAATATTCCGACGTTTTTACGCACGATCACCCGGCGTCGTCGGCGAAGATAATCCGTGCCCCGTGTGCCCAGGTCCCTGTGTTCCTATGGCATGGCGGCGACCTTTGCTAAGGTTGGTCATGGACCGATGGAACCGGGAGCGGCGCGTGCGGGCCTTGGCAAGAACCGGATGGGCGATGCTGGCGTGGGTGGCGGCCTGTGGCGCCGCCCTGGCCGACGACCCGGTGATCCGCGTCCAGGCCAGCGACGGCCGGGTCACCGTGGAGGCCCGCGACGCCCCGCCGGCCGACCTGCTGATGGCCATCGGCCGCGAGGCCGGGTTCCGCGTCACCGTGGAGGGGGACCTGGGCGCCGCCGTCACCCGGTCCTGGTCCGACGCGCCGGTGGAGCAGGTGGTGCGCGCCATCGCCGCCGGCCATTCACTGATCCTGGTCCAGGGGGTGCTGGACAACGGTACCGTCACCCTGTCGTCCCTGCGGGTCACCGGCCGTGATGGCGCCGGCGACCGGCGGGTCGCCCGGCGCGTGGCGCCGGAAGCGGGGGCGCCGGCCGGCAACCCGGCGGCCCCCGGCGAGGCTGACGACGACGAACTGGAGGCCACCCTGCGCCTGGAACTGGAGGCCGACCAGCGCGGCCGCCGGCTGACGGCCATCCGCAAGGTGGCCGACCTGTCGCCGGAACGGGCCGTGGAACTGCTGCAGGACCTGGTGTGGAAGGACGAGGACAAGATCGTCCGCCACCGGGCCATCGCCCAACTGGGCCGCATCGGCGGCGACGGCGTGGTGCAGGCCCTGGGCCGCATGCTCATGGGGTCGAAGGACGCCAACCTGCGGCGCCTGGTGCTGCCCTACCTGGGCGCCCAGCGCACCGAGGCCGCCAAGGCCTTCGTGCAGAGCGCCGCCAAGGACAGCGACCCCAACGTGCGCCGCACCGCCCAACGCATGCTGGCGGGGTGGAAATGAGGCGCGCCCCGTTCCTGCTGGCCTGGGGTCTCCTGGCGGGGCTCCTGCTGGTCCTCCCCTGGGGGCCGCTGGCCGCCGACGGCCTGAAGGACCAGGTGGAAGACCTGGCCCGGCGCCACCGGTTCCAGCTGCTGGGCGCCGACGTCATCGCCGACGCCCCCGAACGGGTGGTGGACGGCGACCTGGACCGCCGCCTGGCCGGCCTGCTGGACGGCTTCAACCACATGATCCTGCGCGACGCCGCCGGGCGCATCGAAACCGTGCGGGTCACCGGCCTGAAGGGCGCCGCGCCGCCGGACCGGTCGTTCAAGGTGACGGTGCGCACCCAGCGCCGGGGCACCGGGCATTTCCTGGAGGCCGTGGTCATGGGCCAGCGGCCGGTGCGCAAGCGCATCTCCATGATGGTCGATACCGGGGCCTCCATGGTCATCCTGCCCACCTCGATGATGGCCGATCTGGGCTTTGCCGAGGACGACCTGCACCAGGCCTTCCTGCAGACGGCCAACGGCGAGGTGCTGGGCTACACCGCCAAGCTGCGCCTGGTGGAGGTGGGCCGGGCCATCGAGCGCGACGTGCCCGTGGCCTTCGTCGACGACCTGCTGCTGGGCGACAACCGCCTGCTGGGCATGAGCTACCTGGGTCGCTACGTCATCACCGCGGACGACGCGGCCAACACCCTCAGCCTGCAAAAGCCGGAATAGGCGGCCCGTAAA
>JAGREA010000268.1 GCA_020446745.1 Rhodobacterales bacterium
CGGCAGATGCAGGGTGGCGGCGGCAACAGCATCTTTGGCTTTGGCCGCAGCCGCGCCAAAAATCTGACCGACGCGAATCGGCCGACGGTCACGTTTGAAGACGTGGCCGGGGTAGAGGAAGCTAAGCAGGAGCTGCAGGAAGTGGTGCAGTTTCTGCGCGAGCCGGAGAAGTTTGTGCAGGTCGGCGCGCGCATTCCCAAGGGCGTGCTGATGGTCGGCCCGCCCGGAACGGGCAAGACGCTGCTGGCGCGCGCCGTTGCCGGCGAAGCTGGCGTGCCCTTCTTTCACATTTCCGGGTCTGAATTTGTCGAAATGTTCGTCGGCGTGGGCGCCAGCCGCGTGCGCGACATGTTCGAACAGGGCAAGAAGAACGCCCCCTGCATCATCTTCATCGATGAAATCGACGCCGTGGGCCGCCACCGCGGCGCCGGCCTGGGCGGCGGCAACGACGAACGCGAGCAGACCCTGAACCAGCTGCTGGTGGAAATGGACGGCTTCGAGTCGAACGAGGGCGTGATCCTCATCGCCGCCACCAACCGCCCCGACGTGCTGGACCCGGCGCTGCTGCGCCCCGGCCGGTTCGACCGCCAGGTGACCGTGCCCAACCCCGACATCATGGGCCGCGAGAAGATCCTGAAGGTGCACATGCGCAAGGTGCCCCTGGGCCCCGACGTGGACGCCAAGGTGATCGCGCGGGGCACTCCCGGCTTCTCGGGCGCCGACCTGGCCAACCTGGTCAACGAGGCGGCCCTGCTGGCGGCCCGCGCCGGCAAGCGCGTGGTCACCATGCTCGACTTCGAGGCGGCCAAGGACAAGGTGCTCATGGGCACCGAGCGGCGCTCCATGGTGATGACCGAGGAGGAGAAGAAGGCCACCGCCGTGCACGAGGCCGGCCACGCCATCGTCACCCTGGAAATGCCGGATTCCGACCCCCTGCACAAGGTCACCATCATCCCCCGGGGCCGCGCCCTGGGCGTGACCATGAGCCTGCCGGAACGGGACCGCCTGAGCTATTCCCTGAAGTGGTGCCAGGCGCGCCTGGCCATCTGCTTCGGCGGCCGGGTGGCGGAGCAGATCGCCTATGGCGACGAGCACCTGAACACCGGCGCCGGCAACGACATCCAGCAGGCCACGGACCTGGCCCGGCGCATGGTCACCGAATGGGGCATGAGCGACCGCCTGGGCCCGCTGCGCTACACCGACAACCAGGAGGAGGTGTTCCTGGGCCATTCGGTGACCCAGCACAAGAACCTGTCCGACGCCACGGCCGAGGCCATCGATTCGGAAATCCGCAGCCTGATCGAATTCGGTGAATCGAAGGCCCGCGAGATCCTGCTGGCCCACCGCGAGGGCCTGGAGCGCCTGGCCGGGGCCCTGATGGAGTACGAGACCCTGTCCGGCGAGGAGGCCAAGATCATCCTCAACGGCGGTGACATCGTGCGCCCCGACGAGGACCTGTCGCCGCCGCGCGATCCCGGCCGGCGTTCGTCGGTGCCCTCCAGCGGCCCGGCCGGCAAGCCCGGCGGCCTGGGCGCCGGACCGGAACCCCAGCCGGGCGCCTAATCGCCCAGCACCCCACATCGGGCCCCGCGGCAACGCGGGGCCCTTGCTTTTTGCGGAGACGTCCGGCGTGACCGACACCAAGCCCCCCACCGCCCCCGCCTTCACCTTCGCCGGCGTGCCCCTGGACCGGCCGCGTATCATGGGCATCCTGAACGTGACGCCCGACAGCTTTTCCGACGGCGGCGACCTGCCCACGGCCCGGGCCGCCGTGGACCGGGGCCTGGCCATGGTGGAAGACGGGGCGGACTTCCTGGACGTGGGCGGCGAGTCCACCCGGCCCGGCTCCCAGCCCGTGGCGGTGGACGAGGAACTGCGCCGCGTGGTGCCGGTGGTGGAGGGCCTGGCGGCGGCCGGGGCCGTGGTGTCGGTGGACACCCGCAACGCCCCCGTGATGCGCGCCGCCGTGGCCGCCGGGGCCCGCATCGTCAACGACGTCAGCGCCCTGACCCACGACCCGGCGGCCCTGGAGGCCATGGCCGCCCTGGACGCCCACCTGGTGCTCATGCACATGAAGGGCGACCCCCGCACCATGCAGCAGGCCCCCGTCTATGCCGACGTGGTGGCCGACGTGAAGGCCTACCTGGCCGGCCGGGTGGCCGCCTGCGTGGGCGCCGGCATCCCCAGGGACCGGGTGGCCGTGGACCCGGGCATCGGCTTCGGCAAGACCGTGGACCACAACCTGACCCTGCTGCGCCACCTGGACGCCCTGGGCGGCCTGGGTTGCCCGGTGCTGCTGGGGGTGTCGCGGAAAAGCTTCATCGCCCGGGTGGACCGGGACGGGCCGGCCAAGGGGCGCCTGGCCGGCTCGCTGGTGGCGGCCCTGGCCGGGGTGCGGCGCGGCGCCCTGATCCTGCGGGTCCACGACGTGGCGGAAACGCGACAGGCACTGTCCATCCACGCCGCCATCGAAGGGTGAACCAGGGGCGCCGGGGGTCGACAAACCGTCACCCCGTCGCGCTACTATGGGGTCGTGATCCTGGGGAGGAGCATGACATGACCCTTTCGCGTCCGATCGCCGTGGCGGTCGCCCTTGTCTTTGCCGCCGGCGCGGCCGCCGCCGCGCCCCTGGACCAGCCCGACTGCGGGCGCCTGGAGGCCTGGGCCGCCGGCATGGAACCCAAGGCCACCGTGGATCTGCGGCCCAAGGTGCAGGTGGATGCCCTGCTGGCCGACGACCGCCTGGTGCCCCTGTTCGGCCGCGGTATCGAGACCTGGGAAAAGCAGGAACTGAACGACGTCCGCGTGCTGCTGAACGGCTGCCGCAAGGCGGCCATGAAGCGCAAGGACCGCGACGCCGGCAACCAGTTGGGATACGCCATGAAGGCCGTCGCCGGGTCGGCCCGGTCCCTGAACATGATCCCCCGCATGAAGGGCGTGGCCGACCTGCAGATGCAGCGCATCGAGGCCCAGCCGGCGTTCCCGGAAAAGGCCGAGATGCTGGCCCTGGCCCAGGCCGCCATCCGCGGCGAGCCGGTGGCCGATGCCCTGCGGGCCATGCGCGGCCGGGCCCGCATGGCCGCCGAGGTGCAGGGGCTGTCCCAGGCCGCCGGGTTCCTGAAACCGGCCGAGGTCGAGGACATCGTGGCCCGACTGGAGGCCCTGAAGGGTGCCGCCGCCGAGGCCCAGGCGGCCCGCCAGGCGGAACTGGACGCCTTCCGCCAGGAGATCGCCGCCGTGCCCATGACCGGCGCCGGTCTGGCCGAGATCGACCGCCTGCTGCGCTCGCCGGTCCTGGCGTCCATGCAGCGCGGCGAGGCGACGAAGATCCAGGGCGAGCTGATGGAGAAGCGCAACGCCATCGTCCAGCGCGGCATGGCGGATCAGCGCGCCCGCCAGGCCGAGGCCGAACGCCAGCGCGCCGCCCGCGCCGCCATGCCCGTGGACGTGACGGCCCGCCTGACCGCCGTGCTGTCGGGCAACGGCGTGGACGCGGCGGCCCTGGGCCAGCTTCGGCCGGGCATGGACTATGCCAAGGTCAAGGCCGTGGTGCCCCCCCGGTGGGGCTACGTCATGGCCGCCGGCGGCGACATGGAAAAGCTGTTCACCCCCAAGCGGAAGGACTTCGGGCAGCTCGTCGATTCCGAACGGCGGGACGGCGGCCAGCTCAAGTTCGAGACCATGCGCGGCAAGGTGGGCAAGATCATGTTCATGGAACACTACACGGCGCCCATCGACCCGGCGGCGGCGCGGGCCTGGCTGATCGACCGGTTCGGCAAGCCCGACGCCGAGCAGCCGTCCGGGCAGGGGGTCACCATGGCCTGGTCCGATGGCGGCAACCACCTGCAGGTCGCCGTGGCCAACGGCAAGGTCCACTTCTCGCGCAGCCAGGGGCGGTTCCGCAATTCGCTGATGATCGACCTGTGGAGCGAAGCCTACGCCGACTACCTGGAGGCGGCCCGGCAGCGCTGCCAGGACCTGCGCAACAAGCCCATGGGCGAGCTGAGCGTGAACGAGCGCACGGACATCGTCATGGGCTGTCTGACGCCCTGACGGCGGCTTCGGAACAGGTGCAGATTAACGCAGGCAAAAACGCATAGCGTATTAAAAAGACAGAAAAAACGCAGTTGCGTGAGTCCGCATATTGGGGGCTAAATAGTGGCGACTGCTCGCGAAAAACGACGGGCGTTACGGGAGGATACCTGACGGCACTCTTCGCTTCCGACCGGCAGACCGCCCGGGGTTGACCAGACCCCGGCGACGCCTCGCGGTCGAAGCGCCGGCATCCCGGTGCAGGTTCCCGTCCTCCCCGCCGCGTCCGTCCCGTCCAGGCCCGCTCCCACGGGGCCTGCCCCACTCAAGGACGTCCATTGGGAGGACCGTTCATGCAGAAATCGCTTCACATCGATCCCGGCAAGTGCACGGGATGCCTGCAGTGCGAAATGGCCTGCAGCTACGACAATGAAGGCGCCTTCAATCCGTCCAAGTCGCGGATCAAGGTGTTCGCCTTCCATGACGAAGGACGGTTCGTCCCCTATACCTGCACCCAGTGCGACGAGGCCTGGTGCATGCAGGCCTGCCCCGTGGACGCCATTTCCGTGGACGCCGCCACCGGCGCCAAGGTGGTGTCCGACGCCCGCTGCGTGGGCTGCAAGGTGTGCACCATCGCCTGCCCGTTCGGCACCATCAACTACAACGCCGACACCGGCAAGGTGGTGAAGTGCGACCTGTGCGAGGGCGACCCGGCCTGTGCCACGGCCTGCCCGACGGACGCCATCACCTTCATCGACGCCAACTGGACGGGCCTGGAGCGCATGCGCGCCTGGGCCGCCAAGACCGACAGCGGCGCGCAGGCGTCGGCCTAGGACCGGAAAGGAGACACGATATGGCATGGGCAAGAAACGTGCTGCGGGTCAACCTGACGGCCGGCACCTGCACCAACGAGCCGCTGAACATGGACTGGGCCATGAAGTACCTGGGCCAGCGCGGCTTGGCGACCAAGTACCTGTACGAGGAGATCGACCCCAAGGTCGATCCCCTGTCGCCCGACAACAAGCTGATCATGACCACCGGCCCGCTGACGGGCACCATGGCCTCGACGGCCGGGCGCTATTCGGTGGTCACCAAGGGGGCGCTGACGGGCGCCATCGCCTGCTCCAATTCCGGCGGCTTCTTCGGCAACGAAATGAAGAACGCCGGCTATGACATGATCATCTTCGAGGGCAAGGCGCCCAAGCCCGTCTACCTGCTGGTCCAGGACGACAGCGCCCAGCTGGTGGACGCCGCCGGCTTCTGGGGCAAGTCCGTGTGGGATACCGAGGAAGGCATCAAGGCCAAGCACGGCGACCCGCAGATCCGCGTCGCCTCGATCGGCATTTCCGGCGAGAAGGGCTGCAAGTTCGCCTGCGTGGTCAACGACATGCACCGCGCCGCCGGGCGTTCCGGCGTCGGCACCGTGATGGGGTCGAAGAACCTGAAGGCCGTGGCCATCCGCGGCACCAAGGGCGTGAAGGTGGAAGACTTCGCCGCCTTCGCCCAGGTGACCAACGCGGCCAAGGCGGTGCTGGCGGAAAACGCCGTCACCGGTCAGGGCCTGCCGGCCTTCGGCACCCAGGTGCTGATGAACGTGATCAACGAAATGGGCGCCCTGCCGACCCGCAACTTCCGCGACATCCAGTTCGAGGGCGCCAAGGACATCTCGGCCGAGGCCATGGCCGAGCCCCGGCGCTCCGACGGCAAGCCCAACCTGGTGCGCAACGGCGCCTGCTTCGGCTGCACCATCGCCTGCGGGCGCGTGTCGACCATCGACCGCACCCACTTCTCGGTGGCCGAGCGGCCCGAATACCACAAGGCCTCGGGCGGGCTGGAATACGAGGCCGCCTGGGCCCTGGGCGCCGCCACCGGCGTCAACGACCTGGACGCCCTGACCTTCGCCAACTTCCTGTGCAACGAACAGGGCATGGATCCGATCACCTTCGGCACCACCCTGGGCGCGGCCATGGACATGTACGAGGAAGGGGTGCTGACCACGGCGCAGACCGGCATGCCCCTGACCTTCGGGTCGGCCGAGGCCCTGGTGAAGATGGTCGAGCTGACCGGCAAGGGCGAGGGCTTCGGCGTCGAGCTGGGCCTGGGCTCCAAGCGCCTGTGCGAGAAGTACGGCCGGCCGGAGCTGTCCATGTCGGTCAAGGGCCAGGAGTTCCCGGCCTATGACGGGCGCGGCATCCAGGGCATGGCGCTCACCTACGCCACCTCCAACCGCGGCGCCTGCCACCTGCGGTCCTACACCGTGGCGTCGGAAGTGCTGGGCATCCCGGAAAAGACCGACCCCCTGGTCACCGACGGCAAGGCGGGCCTGGTGAAGGCCTTCCAGGACGCCACGGCGGCCGTGGATTCGGCCGGCATCTGCGTGTTCACCACCTTCGCCTGGACCCTGGACGACATCGCGCCGCAGATCGATGCCGCCTGCGAGGGCAACTGGACCAGCGAATACCTGCTGGAGGTGGGCGAGCGCATCTGGAACCTGGAGCGCCAGTTCAACATGAAGGCGGGCTTCACCGGGGCCGACGACACCCTGCCCAAGCGCCTGCTGAAGGACGCCGCCAAGACCGGCCCGGCCACGGGCAAGGTGGCCGAACTGGACAAGATGCTGCCCGAGTACTACGAGCTGCGCGGCTGGACCCCCGACGGCACGCCGTCCAACGAAACCCTGTCGCGCCTGGGCGTCTAGGCACAACGGCATCCCCCCGGCGCCGTCCCCACAGCGGCGTCGACCAGGGACGGCCCGGCACCGGCGCACGCCCGGAGCCGGGCCGTGATCGCTCTCAGGCAGGGCCTCACGGCGTTGGGGCCAGGGACAAGGAAACACGGATATGCAGTATGTCGTCGTTGGCGCCGGCCCGGCCGGCGTGGTGGCCGCCGAGACCCTCCGCAAGGTCGATCCGGCCGGCGCGGTGACCCTGATCGGCGGCGAGCCCGAGCCGCCCTATTCCCGCATGGCCATCCCCTACATGCTGACCGGCAAGGTGGGCGAGGACGGCACCCACCTGCGCCCGGCGGCGGGCCATTACGACGCCCGAGGCATCACGGTGATCAACGACCGGGTGGCCCGGGTGGACCCGGCCACCAAGACCGTGGTCACCGAAAGCGGCGCCAGCCACGCCTATGACCGGCTGCTGCTGGCCACTGGTTCCCACCCCGTGCGGCCGCCGGTGCCGGGCCTGGACCTGCCCGGCGTGCACCACTGCTGGACCCTGGCCGACGCCCGGGCCATCGCCGAGAAGGCCACCGAGGGCCGCCACGTGGTGCAGATGGGGGCCGGCTTCATCGGCTGCATCATCATGGAATCCCTGTGGGAGCGGGGCGTGAAGCTGTCGGTCATCGAAACGGCCGACCGCATGGTGCCGCGCATGATGGACACCAGAGGGGGAGCGATGATCAAGCAGTGGTGCGCCAACAAGGACATCGACGTGCACACCAGCGCCAGCGTGACCGCCGTGGAACCCAACCCGGCCGGCCCCGGCGACAAGCTGGTGCGGCTCAGCGACGGCACGGGCATCGACGCCGACCTGGTGGTGGTGGCCACCGGCGTGCACGCCTACACGGAATTCCTGGACGGCACCGGCATCCAGGTGGACCGGGGCATCGTGGTCGATGACCACATGCGCACCACCGTGCCCGACATCTACGCCGCCGGCGACTGCGCCCAGGGCCGCGACTTTTCCACCGGCGGCTACGACGTGCACGCCATCCAGCCCACGGCCGTGGAGCACGGCCGCACGGCGGCCATGAACATGGCCGGCATCGACGTGGCCTACCAGGGCAGCCTGATCATGAACGTGCTGGATACCGTGGGCCTGATCACCTGCTCGTTCGGCCGCTGGGACGGCGTGCCGGGCGGCGACACGGCCCGGGTGGTGGACGAAGGCGCCTACCGCTACATGTGCCTGCAGTTCGACGGCGACGTGCTGGTGGGCGCCCTCAGCCTGGGCCGCACCGACCACATGGGCGTGGTCCGCGGGCTGATCCAGAACCGCACCCGCCTGGGCCCCTGGAAACAGCGGCTGATGGAGGACCCCAACCGGGTCATGGACGCCTATGTGTCGCTGAGCCAGGTGGCCGGAACGTGACCACCACCAGCGTGACGGTCAAGCTGTACGCCAGCCTGGCCGAATACCTGCCCGCCGGCGCCGTGGACAACGCGGCGCCGGTCGCCGTGCCGGCGGGCACCAGCGTGGGCGGCGTGCTGCGGCGCATGGGCGTGCCGTC
>JAGREA010000026.1 GCA_020446745.1 Rhodobacterales bacterium
CCACGGGCCTGGCCCACGTGCCGGTTCCCCTGTTCGCCATGACCATGGGCCTGGCCGGACTGGGCCTGGCCTGGCGCGCCGCCGCCCATGTCCTGGCCTGGCCGCCGGCGGTGGGGGAGGCCATCCTGGCCCTGGCGGCCCTGGTGTTCCTGGCGACGGCGATCCTCTACGGGCTGAAGGCCCTGCGCCATCCGGGGGCCGTGGCGGCCGAATTCCGCCATCCGGTGCGGGTCAACTTCTTCCCCACCATATCCATATCCATGATGCTGCTGTCCGTGGCGGCCATGCCCTACGCCGGGCTGCCGGCCCATGTGCTGGGCGGGGTCGGCGCGGCGGCGCAGTTCGCCCTGGCGGTGGTGATCTTCCGCCGCTGGATCGTCGACAACATCGAGATCCACCAGTCCAGCCCGGCCTGGTTCATCCCCATCGTCGGCAATATCGTGGCCCCCCTGGGCGCCGTGCCCCTGGGCCTGGTCGAGGTGGGCTGGTTCTTCTTCTCCATCGGCATCGTGCTGTGGGGGGTGCTGTTCCCGATCATGGTCTACCGCATCGTCTTCCACCACCAGATGCCGGCCAAGTTCCTGCCCACCCTGTTCGTGCTGCTGGCGCCGCCGGCCATCGGATTCCTGGCCCTGCTGCTGCTGAACGGCGGCGTGCTGGACCCCCTGGCGCGGGTGCTGTTCTACGTCGGGCTGTTCCTGGTCGCCGTGCTGGCGACCATGGCGCCCCTGTTCGCCCGGGTGCCCTTCAGCCTGGCCTGGACGGCCTACACCTTCCCGCTCGCGGCCATGGCCACGGCGGCCCTGCGCTACCACGCCCTGGTGCCCGGCACGGCGACCCGGGTCCTGGCCGTGGTGCTGCTGGTCGTGGCCAGCGCGGTCATCGCCGTGGTGGCGACGCGGGTCGCCCGCGCCGTCGCCGCCGGCGCCATCTTCCGGCCCGAACCGGAATAGACGCTATTCGGCCGGCGGGTCGAAGGACGGCAGGGTGTAGGTCTCGCCGCTGTTGCCGGGGAACCGGTGGAACAGGGCCCGCACCATGGCCGGCATGACCGTGGGCAACAGGGGATGGCGGGTGCTGGTGACCACCCGCCCCTCGAACACCTTGTGGGTGGCGTCGGTGCCCAGGCTGTCGCGCTCCACCAGGTCCAGGGTCAGGAAGGCGGCGTAGACCGTGCGGGTGACGCTTTGCTCCCCGGCGTAGATGTGACGGCCGGGGGTAAAGGCCGTGACCACGTAGGGCTGCAGGCCCGAGGCCGTGCGGACGTGGCCGGTATAGGTGTGGTAGCGGCCCGGCTCGTAGTGGTAGCGCGGGCTGCTGGTGGTGACCGGCGTGCCGGCGTCGATCCCGTAGTTGATGAAGGCGATCAGGTCCGGCTCCCGGCCCGGCGGGGCGGGGAGGAACCCGTGCTGGCGCAGGGCGGTGTCGATGCGCCCGGCGTAGTTCTGGAACTCCAGGTCGTCCTTGCGTCCCTGGTCCAGGGCGGCGACGGCGAAGGTGCGGCCGCCGGCATCGGCGCCCA
>JAGREA010000269.1 GCA_020446745.1 Rhodobacterales bacterium
GGCGGGGCGAAGAAGTAGGTGGGGCCGATCTCGCGGATGTCGGTCAGCACCGTGTCGCCGCTTTCCGGGCAGCTGACGCAGAAGCCGGCCACGTAGGCCTGGGCGACGGAAAAGATGTTGTCGCCCACCCAGGCCATGGGCAGGTAGGCCAGCACCTCCTCCTTCTCGGTCAGGCCCTCGCGCTCGATGCCGTTGCGGGCGGTGACGATCAGGTTGTCGTGGCTCAGCACCACGCCCTTGGGCTGGCCCGTGGTGCCCGAGGTGTAGAGCATCATCCCCGTGTCGGCGCCGTTGGCCTTGGTGGCCCGGGCGTCCCAGTCGCCGGAGTGGGTCTTGTCGTAGCCGCGCCCCTGGGCCTGGACTTCCTCGTAGTCGTGCAGGAAGTCCTGCTTGTAGTGGCGCATGCCGCGCTTGTCGTCGTAGATGATGTGTTCCAGCTTCGGCAGGCGGTCCTTGATCTCCAGCAGCTTGTCCACCTGCTCCTGGTCCTCGACCACGGCGAACCGGGCCTCGGCGTGCTCCAGGATGAACTGCATCTCCTCGGCCACCGAGTCCTGGTAGACGGGCACCGGAATGCCGCCCAGGCTCTGGGTCGCCGTCATGGACCAGTAGAGCCGCGGCCGGTTGTCGCCGACGATGGCCAGGGTGTCGCCTTCCTGGAAGCCCAGCTCGATCAGGCCGCAGGACAGGGCGCGGATCTCGTCCAGCACCTGGTTCCAGGTCCAGGTCTGCCAGATGCCGAAATCCTTCTCGCGCATGGCCGGGCGCTCGCCCCGGATGCGGGCGTTGCGCAGCAGCAGCTTGGGAAAGGTGTCGTCCGCCGCGGGAGCGGAGGCGGCAACGGCCGGCGTGTCGGCCGGCGAGGGGGCCTGGGCACTCATGGTCTGTAACCTCCCGGGTGGCCGGTTTCCGGCGCACCGTTGACTCTTTTTTCTTGACCGGCGCGCCACACCCCAAGGGGGGGCCGCGCCGTCACGGCGTGGTCCGGGCCCGACATTGACTGCCGGTTGCCGGCCGCGCGGTTTCAGGTAATCCGACCGGAAATCGGCCGTCAAGTACCAGTTTACGTGAACGTTAACCCTTTCGGCCCCTCCACCGGCCCCCGAGACCGGGGTGGCGGACCCCTGGGTCCTGGCGCGGTCCGGACCTGTCCGGTCCAGTCGTTTGTTTTCAAGGGCCTGCGCCCCCCGGCGCCGGCCGTTATCCCGCGGCCCTGCGCGCAGGATCGGTCATGTGGGCGCGTCTGTAAAGAATTGTAAAGTGGTCCAGCCCGGGACTGCGCCGGCACCCAAATGTGATAATGGTTGGAAGAGCCGCCTTGCCCCCGGCGGGTGTCCCCCGGGGTGTCGACACGACAATCCAAGGCGACGGACAAGGGAGACGGCGCATGGCCCGGCAACCCGCCCAGCACAGAGCCGAGGACGCCGCCTCCAAGGGCGCGCTGTCCGGCCCTTCGGCCGGCGCCAGGACGACCGCGCCGGCGCGGACCCCGCAGCCCAACGAGATGGCGCCCCAACCCCCCGCCCAGGCCCCCGCCCAGGCCCCCGCCCAGACCCC
>JAGREA010000270.1 GCA_020446745.1 Rhodobacterales bacterium
CGATGAGGGACGCCTTCTTGTCCGTCTTCAGTTTGTTCGCTGCGCGCTCGATCAGGTCCATGGTCTTCTCGTCCAACCTGAAGGACCCGGGGCCATGCCCGCGGGTCCGAGGGTCCGTTTCAACGTCAATGCAGTTTGCTGGAGATCTGCGCCGGCAGAAGGTCGAAGATCTTCTGGCGCACCTCCTTCGGCACCGCGTTGGGCAGGCCCGTATCCCGCTCGATCACCACCAGGCCGCCGAACACGGCGAACAGGGCCACGGCGGCGGCCGTGAAGCTGACCAGGCGGAAGGCGCGGAAGGAACGCTTGCCAGGCAGGCGCACCATCGAGACGTTGCCCAGCACCGTCTGTCCCGTGGCCGCCCCCAGGCGGATGACGCTATAGAAGGTCGTCTGCATGCTGACCACCAGCACGCCGATGCCCACGCCGGCCGCCAGGCCGCCCACCAGCACGCCGATCAGGAAGATCGACCGCGTGATGCCCGTGGGCAGCACCGGCACCTGGGGCGGTTCGATGATGCGGAACTGCACCTTCTCGCCCTTGGTTTCCCGGCTTTCCGAGATGATGGCCGATTCCTTTCGGGCCAGCAGCTTCTCGTAGTTCTCGCGGATCACGCCGTAGTCCCGGGTCAGGCGGGCCAGTTCGGCCTCCACCTCGGGAATGCGGTTGGCCTGTTCCTGCAACTGGGCCAGGCCCTGCTTGGCCCGCTCCACCTTGCCACGCAGGGTGGCGGCGTTGGCCCGCTCGTTGATGAGCTGCAGCTTGATGCTCTGGTACAGCTCGTTGGGCACGCGCTCGGTCTTCGGCCCAGGGCCGGCACCGGGCGGGCCGCCCTCGCCCTCTTCCTCGGCCATCTTCTTCTTCAGGTCGTCCAGGCGGGTCTGGGCGGCGATGACGTCGGGGTGCTTGGGCGTGTAGTGCAGCAGCAGGTTGTCGATGTTCTGCTCCAGCTCCAGGATCCGCACCTCGTAGTTGGACGGCGGACCGGCGAAGCTTTCGGCCTCGATCTCGTTGTATTCCGGCACCTCGGCCAGCTGGCGCTGCAGCTCGGCCCCCCGGTTCACGGAATCGGCCAGCTGGGCCTCCATGGACGACAGTTCGGCGCGGACGCTGGTCAGCTTGCCGTAATAGCCGCCGGATTCACCGGGCAGCAGGCCCATGTTGGCGGTCTTGAAGGCGGCCAGGCGGCCTTCGGCCTGGTTCATCTGCTCTTCATAGATGCGCACCTGCTCGTCGATGAACTGGCGCGCCGTGTCCATTTCCTTGCGGTTGGTGCCCAGGTTGCCTTCCACGAAGATGGTCAGCAGGGCCTGCACCACCTTCTGGGCCATCTGCGGGTCCGAATGGCGGTAGGAAATGGCGAACAGGTTGTTGCGCTGGGACTGCACCTTGATGTCGCTGCGCAGGCGGTTCAGCAGTTCCTCGGTCTCGGCGATGGTGGTGACCGACAGATCCAGGTCGGTCATGCGCGCCACCTTTTCCAGGTTGGGGCGGCTGACCAGCGTGCGCTGCATGACGTCGATCTGGCGCATGGTGTCCGTTTCCACGGCCAGGCCGCGCAGCAGCGGCCGCAGCAGGCTGTCCGTGTCCACGTACACGCGGGCCGACGATTCGTACTTGTCCGGCAGGAAGGCGACGACGGCCCAGCCCAGAAGGCAGACCACCCAGGCGGTGGCCAGCATCAGCCAGCGGCGCCGCCACATGGCCGGGATCATCGCCATGATCCGTGTGAGGGTTTCGTTCATGCTGTCTACTATCCGTTCACCATTGCGCCGTACCGCTGTCGGACGGACCGCAATTACTTGACGCCCTTAAGAAACTTGACACCCATCGGTCAATGAATCGCTAACGGCACGGGCCATGTTACATGGCCCGAACCCCCGTGACCACGATTTCTTTACGACCCCGGAACGGTATCGACTTCGACCCGCCCGGCGCCATGGCTTCGCGCAGCGGCCCGGGCGATCGCCCGCGGACTCCGCAAAGCCCTTGATTCCCTTGGCTTCATTGTTCGGAAACCGCCTCAACGTATCCTAAAAAAGCGTTACGATATCCCGCAATTGTGGCTATTGCACTGCGGCGAGGAGTATAGGATACTGCGCGCACAACAGCTTAAGGGGGTTGTGGTGCGTTTCCTAGGGAAAAAGTTGGCGGGCCTGCGCTTCGCGGCCATGGCCCTCGTCGCCTTTGGTGTTGCTGCCTGCTCGTCCTATCCGGACGCGGCGGACGTGAAGCCCGAGGCCGTGACCCAGTCGCCGGACTACCTGATCGGTCCGGCCGATGACCTGCAAATCTTCGTCTGGCGCAACCCGGAACTGTCGACGACCGTTCCCGTGCGGCCCGACGGCAAGATCTCCGTTCCGCTGATCGAGGACCTGCAGGCCGCGGGCAAGACCCCGACCAAGCTGGCCCGCGACATCGAACAGGTTCTGGCCCAGTACGTGCAGAACCCGGTGGTGACGGTGATCGTGACCGAATTCGTCGGTCCGTTCAGCCAGCAGGTCCGCGTGGTGGGTGAGGCCGCCGAGCCGGCGGCCATTCCGTTCCGCGAGAACATGACCGTGCTGGACGTGATGATCGCCGTGGGCGGGCTGACCGAATTCGCCGCGGGCAACCGCGCCGTTCTGGTACGCCGCTCCACCGGCGAGAAGCAGACCTACCGGGTCCGCCTGGACGACCTGCTGAAGGACGGCGACGTGTCGGCCAACGCGGATGTCCTGCCGGGCGACGTGCTGATCGTTCCGCAAGCCTGGTTCTGATCCCACGGGACGGGGCCGGTGTTTGAGCTGGAACACCGGCCGAACAGCGATTCGGCAGGCGGAGTGACGCGCAAGTGACCAGGGTGACCACCAAGACCGGTCGAAGGATTCAGGTCCGCCCCGTCCCCCCGCGGGCGGCGGGCTTGGCCGTTCTGGTGTCATCCGCGGCCCTGATGGCCGCCGCCGCGCCGGCCGAGGCCGGCAAATGGACTATCGACCCCTTCGTCGGCCTGGAGCAGCAGTTCACCGACAATGCCCGCTCGCTGAAGGAGCCGGGCGAGATGGACACCATCACCACCCTTGATGCCGGCATCAACGTGCGCGGCCACGGGGCCCGGGTGAACCTGAACCTGGACTACCGCATGTCCCGCGATACCTACTGGGACAACAGCGACCTGAACGGCAACCGCCAGAACCTGCTGACCCAGGGCGACGTGGAGCTGTGGGAGAACATCCTGTTCCTGGATGCCCGGGCCGCCATGTCGGACGTGACCGTGTCGCAGAGCGGCGCCGTGACGGCCACCGACCGCACCGCCACCTCGAACCGCACCCGCACCCTGAACGCCAGCATCGCCCCCACCGTGCGCCACCACCTGGGAAGCTGGGCCGACACGGAATTCGTCTATCGCCTGAACGAGATCCGGTTCTTCCAGTCGGACGCCGGCGACACCGACGCCGGGGTGCCCAACAGCCGCATCCACGAACTGCGCTCGGCCGTCACCAGCGGCGACCGGTTCCAGCGCCTGCACTGGCAGCTCAACGCCAGCACCACCATCAACTACAGCGCCAACGAATTCCGTTCGCGGCGCGACCGCATGACCGCCTCGGCCGACTACGACATCAGCCGCCACGTCTCGGTGATCGGCACCGTGGGCAACGACAAGGTGCGCGACAAGACGGATTCGTCGGACAGCAATTCGGGGACCTCCTGGTCGGCGGGCGTCGAGCTGCGGCCCAACCAGCGCGGCCGCCTGCGGGTGGAATACGGCCGCCGGTTCAATACCGACAGCATCACCGGCAACCTGGAATACAAGTTCTCGCAGGCCATCAACCTGTCGGCCGCCTACACCATCGACGTGACGACGCAGCAGGAAGCCCTGGCCAACAGCCTGAACAACATCGTCTTCGACCCCCTGACCGGCCAGTTCGTGGACCAGACCACCGGCCTGCCCGTGGATCCCAACAACCTGGGCACGGACCTGGTGGACGCCACCCTGAAGACCCAGCGTTTCAGCCTGGGCCTGAACGGCACCCGGGGTCGCAATTCGTTCAGCGTCGGCGCCGACATGACCAAGCGCGACATCGGCACCACGGGCGGCCGCGACCAGACGACCAGCCTGCAGGCCACCCTGGCCCGGCGGCTGACGCCCAAGACCAACGGCAGCGTCAATGGCGCCTACGTCCGCAACACCCAAAGCGGGGGTTCGGACACCCAGGAGCAAACCATTCGCGCCGGCGCCAATCTGGACTATAATTTCAGCACGTCATTCACCGGGTCCATGAACTATCGGCATCTGCGGAGAATCAGCAGTGCCGGTAATGGCTTGACGGAAAACGTGGTCTCGGTACGGTTCCGAAAGAACTTCTAGGCCAACCGCATGTACGTCGACTTCTACGGGCTGAAGGCCGCGCCCTTTCAGCTTACGCCGGATCACCGGTTTTTCTTCAACAGCAGTGTGCACACGCGGGCCAATGCCTACCTCACCTACGGGCTGAGTCAGGGCGAGGGCTTCATCGTCGTTACCGGCGACGTGGGCGCGGGCAAGACCACCCTGGTGGGCTACCTGCTGTCGACCCTGGACACCTCGAAATACGTGGCGGCCAAGATCGTCACCACCCAGCTGGGCGCCGACGACACCCTGCGCATGGTGGCCTCGGTGTTCGGCGTGCCCCACGAGGGCGCCGACAAGGCCATCCTGCTGGAGCGGCTGGAGGCCTTCCTGACCGGCCACCAGTCCGAGGGCCGGCGCTGCCTGCTGGTGGTGGACGAGGCCCAGAACCTGTCGTTCCAGGCCCTGGAAGAGCTGCGCATGCTGTCCAACTTCCAGAACAAGGGTCAGGCGCAGCTGCAAAGCTTCCTGCTGGGCCAGCCGCAGTTCCGGCGCACCCTGGCCAGCCCCGACCTGGACCAGTTCCGCCAGCGCATCATCGCGTCCTACCACCTGGGCCCCTTGAACACCGAGGAAACGGCCAAATATGTGGAACACCGGCTGACCGCCGTCGGCTGGAGCAACAATCCCCATTTCGAAGACGGCGTGATGAACAGGATCTACGAACATTCGGGCGGCGTGCCCCGGCGCATCAACGCGCTGTGCTCGCGGCTGCTCCTGTTCGGCTGCCTGGAAGAACGGCACAACCTGAACCCCGAGGACGTGGACCAGGTGGCCGAGGACCTGCAGAACGAGACCGAGACCGTGCTGGACCACCGGCCGGTTTCCGTGCCCCACCAGGCCGAATCCCACCTGGCGGATGTCGCCGCCACGCCGGGGGCCGTGGCCTCGGCCGATTTCAGCGGCGATATCCGGCGCCTGGAAGGCCGCATGGACGCCCTGGAAAGCCAGCTGCGCAAGCGCGAGCAGGCGTTCCGCGGCGCGCTGAACACCTTCGCCGACTACCTGCAGTCCCTCAGCGCCGACATCCGCAAGGCCGGAGACTAAGCGCATGAACGCCGAAGGACAGCCGACTTCCCAAGGAAGCGCGCCCCAGAGTGCCATGGACACGGGTGGGAGCTCCTACCCGCCCAAGGCTTTCACCACCGGGCGGCGCGACGGGGCCGTGGTCAACGTCATGTCGTGCGATGTGGAGGACTACTTCCAGGTCCAGGCCTTCGCCAACCGCGTCACCCGCGACGACTGGGACGGCTTCGCCCCCCGGGTGGAGGCCAACACCAACCGGGTGATGGACATCTTCGCCGCTGGCGGCGTCAAGGCCACCTTCTTCACCCTGGGCTGGGTGGCGGAACGCTACCCGGCGCTGATCAAGCGCATCGTCGATGAGGGCCACGAACTGGCCAGCCACGGCTTCGCCCACTTCCGGGTGTTCGAGCAGGAGCCCGAGGTGTTCCGGGCCGACATCCGCCGCACCAAGGCGCTGCTGGAGGACACCGGCGGAGTCCCGGTGCGGGGCTACCGGGCCGCCACCTTCTCCATCGGCCGCGACAACATGTGGGCCTTCGACATCCTGGCCGAGGAAGGCTACGCCTATTCGTCCAGCATCTATCCGGTGAACCACGACCTGTACGGCATGCCCGAGGCGCCGCGGTTCGCCTTCTTCCCCACGGGGGCCCACCCCATCGAGGAATACCCCATCACCACCATGCGCCTGGGCAGCCGCAACGTGCCCTGCGGCGGCGGTGGCTATTTCCGCCTGCTGCCCTATCCGGTGTCGCGCTGGGCCATGCGCCGGGTCAACACCGACGACGCCCGGCCCTGCATCTTCTACTTCCATCCGTGGGAGGTGGACCCGGACCAGCCGCGCATGGACGGCCTGTCGGCCAAGTCCAAGTTCCGCCACTACCTGAACCTGGACCGCATGGCCGGGCGCCTGGAAAACCTGTGCAAGGACTTCGCCTGGGACCGCATGGACCGGGTGTTCCTGGAAGCCGCCTGAACAATCAGTAAAGTTGGGGGACACGCCCGATGTCCGTGACGGTCAAGGAACTGGACGCCGGCGATGCCGCGCGTTGGGACGCCTTCGTCCAGGCCTGTGACGAGGCCACCTTCTTCCACCGGGCCGGCTGGAAAACGGTCATCGAGAACAGCTTCGGCCAGCGCGGCCACCTGCTCTATGCCGAACGCGACGGCCAGATCGAGGGCATCCTGCCGATCTTCGACGTGAAGAGCCGCCTGTTCGGCCACCGGCTGGTGTCCACGGCCTTCTGTGTCGGCGGCGCCCCGGCCGTCACGTCCGACGAGGCCCTGGCGGCCCTGGACAGGGCGGCCGAGGACCTGATGGCCCGCACCGGCGCCGAATACATCGAATACCGCGACCCGTCCCGCCCCCACGCCGACTGGCCGAAGAAGGAGGGGCTGTACGCCAACTTCGAGCGCCCCACCGAGGCCGACGAGGACGCCAACCTGAAGCAGATCCCCCGCAAGCAGCGGGCCGTGGTGCGCAAGGCCCTGAAGGCCGACCTGGTGGACGAGATCGACACCGACATCGACCGCTTCTACGGCCTCTATTCGCCCAGCATGCGCAACCTGGGCACGCCGGTGTTCGGCAAGGCCTACATCCGCAACCTGCTGGACGTGTTCGGCGACGACTGCGACATCCTGACCGTCAGCCAGAACGGCCGGCCCCTGTCGTCGGTGCTGAACTTCTATTTCAAGGACACGGTGCTGCCCTACTACACCGGCGCCGACCCGGAAGCCCGCAAGTCCGGCGCCGCCGACCTGCAGTACTTCCGCCTGATGCGCCGGGCCGTGGAGCGGGGCTACACGAACTTCGATTTCGGCCGCTCGAAGGTGGACACGGGGCCCTATGCGTTCAAGAAGAACTGGGGCTTCGAGCCCCGCCCCACGGTACTGGAATTCAAGATGAAGGGCGGCGCGGCGCTGCCCGACATCAACCCCAACAACCCCAAGTACCGGTTCTTCATCGACACCTGGAAGAAGCTGCCCCTGCCCGTGGCCAACATGATCGGCCCCTGGCTGGGCAAACAGGTGGGCTGATCAGGATTCCTGATCCCAGATCGCGGCGCACTTCTGATAGATGCTCGACCGCGAGGCCACGGCAATGACCCGGTCGATGGTCGGGCCGTCCAGTTCCGACTTCCACTTGAAAGCCGAATCCAGGGGGTTGCGGACCACCTGGTAGTACCGCTCGCCGCCTGATTCCTTGCGCAGGCAGGCGTTCAGGAAGGTTTCGGTCTCGTCGGACCAGGCCAGGCCCAGGTCGGCGAACAGCTTGCGGCTCAGGTCCTGGGAATTCAGGCACATGTCCTCGTAAACCAGGGGCAGGTAGTTGGGCTGCCCGGCGGTCTGGCCGTAGGCCCGCTCGTTCAGCACCGCCCAGTGCAGGGCCAGCTGTTCCTCGAAGGCCATCTTCTGCAGGTCGTATTCGGTCCAGCCCATGGCCTTGGTCTCCTCCATCTCGGCCATTTCCTCGATGAAGGTGGCGGCGCCCAGCTTCTTCAGTTCCAGGCCCCGCTTGCGCGACGCCACGTAGCCGCCCGGGTGGCGGATGATGTGGATGATCTTGGCCTGGGGCTTGGCCAGGCTGAAGGCATAGGCCCGGCCCAGGGAGTCCACCGACTTGATGGCGATGCGCGGTCGCCCGGGCCCGCCCCGGGTCACCAGGTCCGGCACGCCCAGGCGCAGGCGGTTGCGCAGCATCACCTGGCTGGACTTCACGCCATAGACCAGGGCGTCGTGGATGGAATTGGCCATGCCGCCGCGGAACGACTTGGGGAAGGTGGGAATGGAGCAGGCGGACTTGGGCATGCGCACCTTGGCCAGGCCGTCCAGGTAGCGCCCGGCCAGGTCGGCGAATTCCTCGCCCTGGGCCTTGGTGGGCATGAACGGCAGGCCCGGGCAGCGGACCAGGGAGTCGGGCTCGTGGCGGTACAGCACGTCGGGGTGGCTGTCCACGATCTTGGCGATCCAGGAGGTCCCGGAACGGGGGCTGCCCAGCATGATGATCATCGACACAAGCCCTTGATTGACGTGGAAAAGGGGTTCCTGTTGGCGGCCGATTCCGGCCGGTTCCGCATTCTATCCATTGGCCGTGGGAATGCGAACCTCTTGATGCCCGGGGCCCGGGTGCGGGGCCCGGTCATGGCCGCCCCACCTGACCCAGGGGGCGGATGTCCATGGCCGCCCGGTCGGGGCGCAGCACGTGCACGGCGCCATTGCCGTCGGCGGCCCAGATGAGCCCCCGCTTGCGGTCGAACACCAGGTCCACGGCGTGGTTGATGACGTTGATGTCGGGCGTCGACCGCTTGCCGAAGATGTTGGCCCCGCCCACGGCCACCGACACCCACAGGTTTTCCCGCGGGTCGAAGGCAATGTGGCGCAGGCGGCCGTCGGGATCGCGCACCGGCAGGCTGGCGTTCATCCAGTACAGGTCGCTGAGGGGATCATAAAGCATGCGGCCGAAAAAGGCCGTCACGCCCGCCGCCTTGGCGTTGGCGGGGATCAGCGTTTCCACCTTGGCCGGGCCTGGCGCCGACCGGTCGTACAGGTACAGCACGCCGTCGAAGGGCTTGCGCCAGGCGGTCTGGGTGACGAACACCAGGCGGTCGCGGCGATCGTCGTAAAGCATGCCCGACTGGTCCACCAGAACCCGGGGCATGCCCGCCTGGGGCGACAGCACGCGGATCCAGCCGTCGCCCCGGGGGTTCAGCACGAACAGGCCGCCGGTGCGGCTCCAGGCATACAGGTCGTCGCCGGCGGCTTCCATGACCACGTCGAAATAGGGCCGCTTGTCCTGCATGGCCCGGGCCTTGTCGAACCGGCCCACCCAGTCGGCGGCCACCGGGTCGTACACATAGTCGTGGAACACCCGCCCGCCGAACACCATCGTGCCCGGCCGCGCCGCGTAGCCGTAGGCGTTGTAGGAATGGGTGGTGATCCACGGCCGTCCGTTGAAGGTGTAGCCTTCCGGATAGCGGTGGCTGGTGAACAGCTGGCCCAGGGGGAACGACACCGGCACCGTCTGCTCCCAACGGTTGGTGGCCAGGTGGTAGTGGGCCACGTCGGTGCCGCCGTGGGCGCTGTGGCCGCCGCCCCACAGCAACACCAGGTCGTCGCGGGGGTCCAGGGCCACCTTGCCCCAGCCCCGGTTCAGGTGCGGCCGGTGGGGGGGATTCAGGGCCACCCAGGTGTTGGCCGGCAGGGCCTTCAGGCGCCGGTCCGTGGCCGCCCGGTCGGGCCGGGGCCCCTGCAGGAAGTCCTCGGGACGGAACGGCCCCTCGCGGTAGGCCCGGTCATTGGCCGGTTCCAGGCCCGGGCCGGACCAGCGGTCCGCCGCCGGGTCATAGACCCAGCGCCCCGGCGCCGCCCGGTACTGGGCCGCCAGGTAGACGGTGGACGAGGTATAGACATACCCCCCTTCCAGCACCAGCCGCCCTTCCCCGTCGGCCCGCAGGCGGGCGTTGGCCCGGGGCGACGGCGCGGCCGGCGTGGCGCGCCGCGACCAGCGCCGGACGCGCGGATCGAACACCCAGGTGTC
>JAGREA010000271.1 GCA_020446745.1 Rhodobacterales bacterium
CCTCGCGCCGCGCCGTGGGCGCCAGAACCACGGGGCGGCCGTCGCGCTGGGCCTGGTCGATCAGCGCCGTCAGGGTGTCGCGGCGGGCCGACCAGCCCTGGCCCGAGGCCCAGCCGTCGTCCACCACCAGGATCACCGGGCCGTTGCCGCGCAGGTCCTGGCGGGCGTTCCACAGGGGGTGGGCGGCGCCCAGGATGACCGCCGCCGCCAGCACCAGGCGCAGGATCAGCAGCCACGGCGGCGTGCGGGCCGCGCTTTCCTCGCGCCGGGTGACGCGCAGCAGCAGGCGCAGGGGCGGGAACACCACCTTGTCGGGCTGCGGCGGGGTCAGGCGCAGCAGCCACCAGATCAGCGGCAGGGCGGCCAAGGCCGCCAGGGCCCAGGGGAAGGCGAATTCCAGGGCGCCGAACACCATCAGCGCCGCCCCCGCCCGGTGCCCGTTTCCGACAGGGCCAGGAACAGGCTCAGCAAAGTGGCCTCGGGCGCCCGGTCGGTGTGGTGGACCACGTGGGTCCAGCCCACCGAGCGCGCCAGATCGGCCAGCACCCGGGTGCGGTGGCGCACCAGGCCGCGGTATTCGTCGCGCACGGCCTCCACCCGGCCGATCAGCACCTCGCCCTCACCCTCGGCGCCCTCGAACCGGATGCGGCCCTCGAAGGGCAGGCTTTCCTCGGCCGGGTCCACCACCTGCACCAGGTGGCCGCGCACCCCCTGGCGGGCCAGGCGGCCCAGGGCGGCGGCGATGTCGTCGGTGGGGGCCAGGAAGTCGCCGAACAGCACCGTGCGGGCATAGCGCGGCAGCACGGCCCGGGGCGGCAGGTCGCCGGCCGTGGCCTCGCTGGCGCCCAGTTCGAGCGCCAGGCGGTTCAGGGCGGCGCGTCCCGTGGTGGGGACCCGGCCGGTGCCCAGCAGGGCAATCTGCTCGCCACCTCGCACCAGCAGCGAGGCCAGGGCCAGCAGCAGCAGTTCGGCCCGGTCCGCCTTGGTGGGCAGGTGGGGCGACGAGCGGTAGGCCATGGAGGGCGTGCCGTCGCGCCACAGCCACACGCTCTGCGCCGCCTCCCACTCCGTTTCGCGGATGTAGACCGGCTGCGAGCGGGCCGACTGGCGCCAGTCGATGCGCTGCACCGGGTCACCGGACTGGTAGCGGCGGAACTGCCAGAAGGTTTCCCCCTGCCCCACCCGGCGCCGCCCGTGCACGCCCTGGAACACCGTGCTGGCCACCCGGTCCGCCGCCACCAGCAGGGGCGGCAGGTGGGCGGCCAGGGATTCCGCCGCGTGGCGGCGGGCGGCCCGGTCGGCGATGGACGGCGGGGTGGCGGGCTTGGACATGGGCGTCAGGCAATCACCTCGCACAGGGAATCGATGACGCCGGCCATGGTCACGCCCTCGGCCCGGGCGGCGAAGGTCAGGGCCATGCGGTGGCGCAGCATGGGGTGGGCCAGGGCCAGCACGTCGTCCACCGACGGCGCCAGGCGCCCCTCGATGACGGCCCGGGCCCGCACGCCCAGCATCAGCGCCTGGCTGGCCCGGGGGCCGGGGCCCCAGGAAACGTGGCGCTGCACGGCCTCGATGGGGCTGCTTTCCGGGCGGCCGCTGCGCACCAGCTTCAGGATCGCCTCGGCCACCCCGTCGCTGACCGGGATGTGGCGCACCAGCTGCTGCGCCTTCATCAGGGTGTCGGCGTCCATCACCTGCACCGCCTTGTCCTCCTCGGCCCCGGTGGCGGCCAGGATGCGCCGTTCGGCCTCCAGGTCCGGGTAGTCCACGTCCACCTGCATCAGGAAGCGGTCCAGCTGGGCTTCCGGCAGGGGGTAGGTGCCTTCCTGTTCCAGGGGGTTCTGGGTGGCCAGCACGTGGAACGGGCGCGGCAGGTCGTGGTAGTGGCCGGCCACCGACACGCGGCGCTCCTGCATGGCCTGCAGCAGGGCCGACTGGGTGCGCGGGCTGGCGCGGTTGATTTCGTCGGCCATCAGCAGCTGGCAGAACACGGGGCCCTGGATGAAGCGGAACGAGCGCCGGCCGCTTTCCGATTCCTCCAGCACCTCGGAGCCCAGGATGTCGGCCGGCATCAGGTCGGGGGTGAACTGCACGCGGCGTTCCTGCAAACCGAACACCGTGCCCAGGGTTTCCACCAGCCGCGTCTTGCCCAGGCCCGGCACGCCGATCAGCAGCAGGTGGCCGCCGGCCAGCAGGGTGATCAGGGTTTCTTCCACCACCTCTTCCTGGCCGAAGATCACCCGGCCCACGCCGGCCCGGGCGTCGGCGATCTGCTGGCCCAGCCGATCCACCCCGTCGATAAGCGTCGCGGGGTTGACTACACTGGTGGCATCCTGTGGATTGGCTGACACGGTGGCGCCTCCGACGGTTCAGTTGCGGGACCAGGGATCAAGGGTTTTCAATGGCAAGGAACGCACGGAAGACCGATGAAGTCCAGCCCCCGCGGGCGGCGGCGGGCCCCGGTCGCGATCCTGTGAAGGGACCCGTGAGGGGGCCGGTCGTGCTGGGCGACGTGGGAATCCGAATCGACCGCAACGGCGTTTGGCACCACCAGGGCGCCCCGTTCCGCCGGCCCGAGCTGGTCAGCCTGTTCGCCTCGGTCCTGTCGCGCGACGGCGACGGCCGGTACTGGCTGACCACCCCGGCCGAACGGGCCGAAGTGGTGGTGGAGGACGCGCCGTTCCTGGCCGTCGAGCTGTTCCGCCACGGCTGCGGCCGGGAACAGGTCATCAGTCTGCGCACCAACATTGACGAAATCGTCACCATCGACGGCGATCATCCCCTGCGAATCGACATCCATCCCGACACCGGCGAGCCGGCCCCCTACGTGGCCCTGCGCGACGGCCTGGAGGCGCGGATCAACCGGCCGGTGTTCTATGAGATGGTGAACCTGTCGCTGGAGGAAAAGATCGACGGCAGCCCCCTGATCGGCCTGTGGAGCCGCCACCGCTTCTTCCCCCTGGGCCCAGGGGGATATGGGGGCGGGGTTGAGAGCGGGGATGGAGACGCCACGCCATGACCCGCGACCTGATCATCGAACGGTTCCGCGACGGCGGCCCGGGCCACCGCCCGCCCCGGGGCCCGGCGGCCGAGCGCGGCGACCACTTCCTGAACCCGGGCTACGTGCCCAAGGGGCCGCTGAAGCTGGCGGCGGTGCTGGTGGGCCTGGTGGACCGGCCCCACGGCCTGCATCTGCTGCTGACCCAGCGCACCGACCACCTGTCCCACCACCCCGGCCAGGTGAGCTTCCCCGGCGGCCACATCGAGGACGATGACGACGGGCCCGAGGGCGCGGCCCTGCGCGAGACGGAGGAGGAGATCGGCCTGGACCGGTCCCACATCACCCTGCTGGGGCGGCTGACCGACTATGTGACCCGCACCGGTTTCCGCGTCACCCCGGTGATCGCCCTGGTGCGGCCCGGCTTCACCCTGAAGCCGGACCCGTTCGAGGTGGCCGAGGTGTTCGAGGTGCCCCTGTCGTTCCTGCTGGACCCGGCCAACCACCAGCGCCACAGCCGCGAGTTCGAGGGCAAGGAGCGCCACTTCTACGCCATGCCCTACAACGGACACTTCATCTGGGGCGCCACGGCGGGCATGATCCGCCAGCTTTACGAATACCTGCACGACCCGGACCCCACCAAGGCCCCGGTCGGGAAAGACGCATGACCCGCATCCTCCTCCAGTACCTGCTGCCCCTGTTCCTGCCCCTGGCGCTGTATGCCATCTATATTTCCGTGGCCCGGCGGCGCAATCCGCAGAACCCCATGTCCTATGCCGACGGCCCCTGGGTGTGGGCCGTGGCGGCCGGCGTGGCGCTGATGCTGTCCGGCCTGGTGGCCGTGGCCCTGCTGAGCGAAAAGGGCGATCCCAACGCCGTATACGTGCCGCCACGCATGGAAAACGGCCAGGTGGTTCCGGGCGGGTTCAAATAAGGGATTCAAATAGGCGGTAGGGCGTTCAGACCCGGAACCCGATGACGCACACGTCGTCGCGCCGGCTTTCATCGCCCATGTAGGCCTCGAAGGCTTCCAGGATGGCCGCCTCCTGCTCGGCCATGGGCCGGTCGTGGATGCTTTCCAGCAGCGCCCTGAACCGCTTCTTGCCGAACATGCGCCGGCGCTCGCCGCCCACCTGGTCGATGATGCCGTCGGACGTCATGTAGAACGCCAGGCCGGGGCGCAGGGGAATGCGCTGTTCGTCGTACACCTGGTCGCGCGGCACCCGGCGATAGCCCAGGCCGGCCTTGGTGCCCTTGACCTCGCTGATCGCCCCGTCGCCGGCCATGAACAGGGAAAACCGGCTGCCGGCGAAGCACAGCTCGCCCCGCGCCTGGTCGATGCGGCACAGGCCCAGTTCCAGGCCGTCGTCCGATTCCCCGTCGTCCAGGTGCTGGCCCAGCGAGATCTTGACGCTGCGGTTCATGGTCTGCAGCACGGCACCGGGTTCGCCCCCGGGGTGCTCGCGCAGCGCCCGGTCCAGGGCGCCGGTGGCGATCATGGTCAGGATGGCGCCGGGCACGCCGTGGCCCGTGCAGTCCCCCACCGCCACCAGGAAGCCGCCATCCACCCGGCGGTACCAGTACAGGTCGCCGCCCACCACGTCGCGGGGCTTCCACAGGATGAAGTGGTCGCCGAAGTCCTCGTCCAGGAACTTGCGGGACGGCAGGGTGGACCGCTGGATGCGGGCCGCGTAGTCGATGGAATCGGAAATCACGCCATAGGCATCCTGCAGGCGCTGTTCGGCCCGGATGCGCTCGGTGATCTCGCGGCCCAGCTTGCGGTTCCAGAACACGGTGATCACGATGACCAGCACCGCGCTGCCGCCGATGGGCACGGCCCAGGTCAGGATGGTCATCAGGTCCAGGCCGATGTTCACCCGCACCGCCAGCCAGGTGTTCTGGATGGCCTGGCGTTCCTTTTCGTCGATGGTGTCCAGGGCCTTGTCCAGGATCCTCGCCAGCTCGGGCCAGTCCTTGCGCACGCCGATGGACAGGTCGACCTTGTACTGGGTGGGCGCCGCCACCTTGATGGAATCCAGCTTCAGGCGGTCCAGCTCGTAGGTGATGGCCCCCAGGTTGTCGATGAAGCCGTCCATCCCCCCTTCGGCCAGCAGGTCCAACCCCTCGGCCAGGGACTTGACGGTGACGGGGATGATGTCCTTGTGGTTGGCGACCAGGATCTCGTGGGTGAAATAGCCCTCGATCACCCCCACCCGCTTGCCGTCCAGATCCGACAGGCTGCCCACATAGGGGGAATCCTTGCGGGTGACGATGACCACCGGGAAGGTCAGGTAGGGCCGGGTGAAGTTCATGTAGGCCCGCCGGGCGTCGGTGGGCGCCACGGCCGGCAGGACATCCACCTTCTCGCCCTTTTCCAGGGCCTTGATGGCCTCGGACCAGGACAGGTCCGTCTGCGGCGTCAGGTCCAGGTCCAGGCGCTTGGACAGCACCTCCATGTAGCCCGAGGCCAGGCCGCTGTAGGTGCCGTCCTCGTCCAGGTATTCGAACGGCGGCCAGTTCGAATCGATGCCCAGGCGGATCTTGCGGTGGCGGCTCAGCCATTCGCGGTCCTGGTCCGTCAGCCGGACCTGCTTGTCCATGCCCAGGTCCAGGCCCGTGTGGGTGCGGATGATGCGGCTGCGTTCCTCGTCGGTGATGGCGGACAGGCCCTTGTTCAGGATGTCGCGCAGCATGGGCCAGTCGTCGCGCACGCCGAACCGGTAGCGCCCGGGAATGCGGTTGTAGAAGGTGGCCGCCTTCAGGTTGCCCAGCAGGTACTTCTTCATCAGGTACGAGGCCACCAGCTGGTTGCCGATGTAGGCGTCGGCCCGCTTGGCCGACACGGCCTGCAGGGCATCGATGGCCGACGTCACCTCCATGCGCTTGATCTTGGGGAAGTCGCGGGCCAGCACCTCGGCCAGGGCATAGCCCTTCTCGACGGCGACGGTCTTGCCGTCCAGGTCCGCCATCTCCTTCAGGTCGTCCCGGTCGGTGGTGGTAAAGACGACCGAGAAGTATTCGATGAACGGTTCGGTGAAGGTCAGGAATTCTTCGCGGTCCGGGGTCCGGTTCAGGCCCGGGGCCACGTCCAGCGCCTTGGTCCGCAGCTTTTCAAGCTGCGTCGTCCAGTCGTTGAACTGGGGATCCAGGCGCAGGCCCACCTTCTCCGCCGCCAGGGCCATGAAGTCGGCGGAAATGCCCTTGTGGGCGCCGGTGCGCTCGTCGCGCCACTCGAACGGCGGCCAGTCGGCGGTGGCGGCGATGCGGATCACCGGGTGTTCGGCCACCCAGGCCCGCTCGTCGTCGGTCAGGCTCACCGGACCGGACCCGGTGGTGAAGAAGCGATCCGCCTTGCGGCGGATCCAGCGGGCCTCGATCTCGGCCAGGCGCGACCGGGGCAGGGCCTTGAGGCCCTGGTTGACCAGGGCCAGCAGCGGGCCGTTGGTCTTCAGCACCCCGGCGTGCAGGGTGTTGCGGAACAGGTCCTTGCGGCGCGAGACCAGCCCCCCCAGGCCCATCCTGGCCAGGGTTGCCTCGGCCGCCGGGGCCTCCTCGACGAAGGCGTCGATCTGCCCGCGCAGCAGGGCCACCACGTAGTCGGCGCTTTCCGGCACCGGCACCACGTCGATTTCCGGGTGGCTGGTCTTCAGGTACTGCAGCTGGTGGGACCCCTCGATGGCCGCCACGCGGCGGCCGTCCAGGGCCTCCAGCGACCCGATCAGGGTGGCGTCGGGGCGGGTGAACAGGCTGGTCTGGACGGCCTGGACGGGGATGGAGAAGTCCATCCAGGTTTCCCGCGACGGGGTGCGGAACAGGCCGGAATGGATGTCCACCTCGCCGTTGCGCAGGTCCTCCAGGGTCTGGCTCCAGGTGCCGGCCTTGAAGCGCACCGACCGCCCCGCCACCTTGCCCCACTCCCGCCAGATGTCCACCAGCAGGCCCTGGGCCGTGCCGTCGAAATCCACCATGGACAGGGGCGGGTAGTCCTGGTCGATGCCGATGACCAGGGCGTCGGGATCGGCCGCCCGCCCGCCCGACGCCCAGGTGCGGGCAATGCGCCGCCGCTCGGCCGGGGGGATGGCCGCCAGACCCTCGGTGATGCGGCGCAGCAGTGGTCCGTTGCCCTTGGCCACGGCGGCGTACCAGTCGCTGACGTGCAGCGCCTGCTGCTTGCGGTGGCGGAACTGGGCCACCAGCCCGGCCTGCGCCAGACGGTGCAGGCCCGTCAGCGCGTCGGCGGCGAACACCTTGATGGTGCCATCGGGCAGGGCCGCCATGAGCGCCGCGTCGTCGGCGAAGGTGACCACCGACGGGGCGCCGGCGCGGCCGGTCAGCCAGGATTCCATGGCGTCGCCGGCCAGCACGCCGATGCGGAAGGCCTTCAGCCCCCGGGCGGTCTGCGGCAGCGCCACGTCCTGGTGGTGGAACAGGTGGGTGTCGGTGCGGGCCACCATGGGCCCGTAGTCCAGGACGGCACGGCGCGCGGGCGTGAAGAACAGGCCCGCGTGGGCGTCGGCCCGGCCGTCGCGCAGGGCGGCCACGCCCTGGCCCCGGGGCACGGGCAGGAACCGCAGGGCCACGCCCGCACGGTCCGCCCACAGGCGCCACAGGTCGATGATCCGGCCGTCGGCCGCGCCGTCCGGTCCGGTGAACTGGAACGGCGCGCAGTCGCCGCAGTAGGCGATGGTCAGACGATCCGGGGTCGGGCCTTCCGGTGGTGCGGCTCCGGCGTCCTGGGCCAAGGTCGGCAGGGCCCACAGCAGCCCCACGACGAGCCCCACGACGAGCCACACGGCCGCGGCCAGCCGCCGCCGCATCATCCCCTTCGCCCTGGTGTCCGCCGGTGCCATGATGCCTTTCCGGCGCCCTAGGCGGCGCCCGGAAACCACTGGGTGTCGGCGGGCTCGGTGATCTGGTTCAGCTCGATCCACAGGTTGTCGGGGCCCACCAGCATGGCGATGTCGATGCGGAACTCGCCGGCCGCCAGCCGCTCGGGCGTCAGGGGCGGCGCGGCGTAGGTGGTCTCCAGGAACTTGCCGCCGCCGGCCGACTGGCCCTTCTGCAGTTCGCGCACCCGCTCGGGCGTCAGCACGAAGTTGGCGCCCCGGGCCTGCAGCTCGGCCACGGCGGCGTCCAGGTCCTTCACCCGCAGGCCGAAATGGTCGCGGTACAGGAATTCCTGGCCCGGGCCCGGCGGGGCCTGGAAGTCCGGGTCCTCGCGGAACGCCAGGGTGACGCCGCAGACGATCACGCGGCTGAACTTCTGGCCCATCATGCGGCCCCGGAACACCACCTGGGCATCGAACAGGTCAACCCAGAACTGCTCCATGGCGTCGGCGTCGGAACAGGCCAGCGAGACCTCGATGAACGGATAGGCTTCGGACACGTTGGCATTCCCCCCGGCTGTGGTCCCTTCCATGGTCGCCGGATCAGGGAGCGATTGCAACGCCCTGGCGCCAGGCCCGCCGTGAAAGCTCCGCCTTGACAGCCCCCTGGGCGCCCGGCAGCCTGCCTGCCGGAGGACCCTTTCCTTGGACCCGACACCCCTGGCCCCCACCGGCAAGCTGCACCCGCAGCCGTGGATGACGGCGCCGCCCACCCGGCGCGTGCTGGATGCCCTGACGGCCACCGGCGGCGAGGCCCGGTTCATCGGCGGCTGCGTGCGCGACGCCCTGCTGAAGCGGCCCATCCGCGACATCGACATCGCCACCCCCCTGCCCCCGGAAACGGTCATGGACCTGATGACCAAGGCCGGCATCAAGGTGGTGCCCACGGGCCTGTCCCACGGCACGGTCACCGCCGTCAGCAACGGGGTGCCGTTCGAGATCACGACCCTGCGGGTGGACGTGGAAACGGACGGCCGGCGGGCCAAGGTGGCCTTCACCGACGACTGGGTGGCCGACGCGGCGCGCCGCGACTTCACCATGAACGCCTTCTCCTGCACCACCGACGGCGACGTCTACGACTACTTCGGCGGGCTGGAGGACCTGGGCCACGGCCGGGTGCGGTTCGTGGGCAACGCGCGGGAACGCATCCAGGAGGACGTGCTGCGCCTGCTGCGGTTCTTCCGCTTCTATGCCACCTACGGCCAGCCGCCGGCCGACAGGGACGCCCTGGCCGCCTGCCGGGCCCTGGCCGAGCGCCTGCCGCTGCTGTCGGGCGAGCGGGTGCGGGTCGAGATCTTCCGCACCCTCATGGCGCCGGACCCGGCCGACGTCATGGCGCTCATGCAGGGCGAACGGGTGCTGCCCCACGTGCTGCCCGAGGCCGGGCCCGTGGGCCGCCTGCGCCTGATGAGCTGGCTGGACACCCGGGCCATCAAGATGGCCCACATCGCCGCCCACCCGGTGCGGCGCCTGGGGGCCCTGCTGGACACCGACGCCACCGGGGCCGAGGCCGTGGCCGAGCGCCTGAAGATGGCCAACCGCCAGCGCCGACGCCTGGTGATGCTGGCCGCGCCGCCGGCTTCCGTGCGCTTCGACACGCCGCCGGCCGACCTGCGCCGGGCGCTGCACCACCTGGGCCCCGACGCGGTGACCGACCTGGCCCTGCTGGCCTGGGCCGGCGACCTGTCGGTGGAAGCCCGCCAGCCCCCGGGCCGCACCCGGGCCTGGACCGACGTTCTGGAACAGGCGGCGGCCTGGACCGGCGTGTCGTTCCCCTTGAAGGGCCGCGACGTCATGGACCGGGGGATCACCCACGGGCCGCGCATCGGCCACCTGCTGAAGGCCGTGGAAGCCTGGTGGGAAGCCAGCGACTACCGCCCCGACCGGGCCGCCTGCCTGGCCGAACTGCACCGGCGCATCGAGGAGACCCCATGACCATCCTGCGCATCTGCTGCGTCGGCGATTCCATCACCCTGGGCACCGAGGACCCGGAATACCGGGGCTGGCCCGGCCGCCTGTGCGCCCGCGAGGCGGCCAAGGGCCACCAGATCAGCGCCTACAACCTGGGCATCCGGGCCGACACGTCGGAACTGGTGGCCGCCCGCTGGCGGGCCGAATGCGCCGCCCGCCTGCCCGAGGTGTACCCGGCGGCCCTGGTGTTCGCCTTCGGCATCAACGACACGGCGGACCAGGTGGGCCAGGGCATCCGCGTGCCCCTGGAACGCTCGCTGGCCGTGGCCCGATCGGTGCTGACGGAGGCCCGGGCCTGGCTGCCGGTGCTGTTCCTGGGCCCGGTGCCCGTGGACCCGGCCGAACAGCCCCTGGCGGTGCGCGAGGACGTGGTCTACGACTTCGACAACGGCCGCATCGCCGCGGCAAACGCCGCCTACGGCGCCCTGTGCGCCGAGTTGGAGATCCCGTTCCTGGACCTGTTCACCCCGCTTTCGGCCCTGGACGGCTGGATGGGCCTGATCGCCGACGGCGTGCACCCGGGGGGCGTGGGGTACGACCGCATCACCGACCTGGTGGAAGCCTGGGCGCCCTGGCGGGCCTGGATGGATTAGAACGCCTGGCCCCGCAGGGGCTCGGCCGCCTTGTCGCCCTGGCCGAAACCCGACCCCTGGACGTCGGGCTGGTCGATGACCACCCGGTTGCGGCCCTGGTCCTTGGCCCGGTACATGGCCGCGTCGGCCCGCAGCAGGACCGATGAAAGGGACACGTCGGGCCCCGCCTGGGACGCCACGCCGATGCTGGCGGTGACCGGGATCAGGGTGTCGCCCACCACCACCGGGGCCGCCGCCACGGCGGCCCGCAGGCGTTCGGCCACGGCGGCCGCGTAGGTGTGGTCGGCGCCGTCGAACAGCACCACGAACTCCTCGCCGCCATAGCGGGCCAGCACGTCGGCCTCGCGCAGGCTGTCCTTGATGCGCCGGGCCACGGTCTTCAGGGCCTCGTCGCCCACGGCGTGGCCGTGGGTGTCGTTGATGGCCTTGAAGCGGTCCAGGTCGATCACCGCCACCGACAGGTCCACCCCGGTGCGCCGGGCGTGCTTTTCCGCCTGCCCGCCCAGCAGCATGAGCTGGCGCCGGTTGGCGGTTTCCGTCAGGTGGTCGGTCAGGGCCAGGTGGCGGGCCTCGGCCTCGGCCTGGCGGCGCTGTTCCACTTCGCGGCGCCAGTCCGCCTCCTTGCGGGCCATGACCAGGAACAGGGAATGCTTCACGTACATCAGCGGCCCCGAGATCAGCAGGGGCGCCAGGATGGGCAGCAGCAAAGCCACCGGCTGGGAGAAATAGCCGGGCACCCACAGGGCGTAGATGCCGTAGCAGAAGGCCACCGACCCGGAAACCGACAGCAGGATGGTCCGGGCAACGCTCAGCCCCAGCGGCACCTTGGTGGCGCGCCGCGCCGCGGCAAGCAGTTTTTCTTCGGACAGGAAGCCGGCCATGTTTCGTCCGTGGTTCAGGCCCGCTCCGGGGCCATGGGGATCGATACCCTTATGGGGTTCGCCTGTGTTTATAATATGGCAAGGAGTCAAAGCCCACCCATGACGACATCCGCCCCCGTTCAGGACAATCGTCCGGCGGCCGAACCGGTCTACCGGTGCCGGGGGCTGAGCAAGGTGTACGGCCAGGGCGAGGCGGCGGTCCACGCCCTGCGCGACGTGACCATGGACGTGGGCGACGGCGAACTGGGGGTGATCCTGGGGGCGTCGGGCAGCGGCAAGTCCACCCTGTTGAACATCCTGGGCGGCCTGGACCACCCCACCGCCGGCACGGTCCACTTCCGCGGCACCGACCTGACGGCCCTGGACGACGGCGACCTGACGGCCTATCGCCGCCGCCACGTGGGCTTCGTGTTCCAGTTCTACAACCTGATGCCCAGCCTGACGGCGCGCGAGAACGTGGCCCTGGTCACCGACATCGCCCCCGACCCCATGGCCCCCGAGGACGCCCTGGCCCTGGTCGACCTGGAAGGCCGCATGGACCACTTCCCGGCCCAGCTTTCCGGCGGCGAGCAGCAGCGGGTGGCCATCGCCCGGGCCATCGCCAAGCGCCCCGACGTGCTGTTCTGCGACGAACCCACGGGGGCCCTGGACAGCCGCACCGGCATCCGGGTGCTGGAGGCCCTGCAGCGGGTCAACAAGGACCTGGGCGCCACCACCCTGCTGATCACCCACAACGCGGTGATCGCCGGCATGGCCGATCGGGTGTACCGGGTGGTGGACGGCCGCGTGGACCAGGTGACCGAACCCGACGTCCGCCACGCCCCGGCGGACCTGGACTGGTAGGCCGGCCATGGCCCTGGGCACCCTGAACCGCAAGCTGGGACGCGACCTGTGGCGCCTGCGCGGCCAGGTGCTGGCGGCGGCGCTGATCATCGCCACGGGGATCACCCTGCTGGTCATGGCCCGGGGCGTCATGGTGTCGCTGGAGGTGATCCGCGATTCCTACTACGAGCGCAACCACTTCGCCCAGGTGTTCGCCTCGGCCAAGCGGGCGCCCGAACGCCTGGCCCGCGCCATCGCCGACCTGCCGGGCGTGCGCCAGGTGGAAACCCGGATCGTCGAGGCCGCGCCCCTGGACATGCCGGACCTGCGGGAACCGGCCACGGCGCAGCTCATCTCGCTGCCCGAACGGGGCCGGCCGGGCCTGAACCGGCCCCTGGTGCGCCACGGGCGGTGGATCGAGCCCGGCCAGCGCGACGAGATCCTGCTGTCGGAAAAGTTCGCCGCCGCCCACGGCCTGGGCCCGGGCGACCGCCTGCGGGCCACCATCAACGGGCGGCGGCGCGACCTGGCCATCGTCGGCCTGGCCCTGTCGCCGGAATTCATCTACGCCATCGCGCCCGGCGACCTGCTGCCGCTGGAGGACCACAACGCCGTGGTGTGGATGGGCCGCGACGCCCTGGCCGCCGCCTTCGACCTGGACGGCGCCTTCAACAACGTGGTGCTGGACCTGTCGCCGGGCATGGACCCGGCGCCGGTGGTGCGGGCCCTGGACGGCCTGCTGGCGCGCTATGGCGGCATCGGCGCCTACGGCCGCAAGGAGCAGCCGTCCCACGCCTACCTGGACGCCGAGATCGAGGGCCTGCGCTCGTTCGGCCTGGTCAGCCCGGCCATCATCCTGGCCGTGGCCGCCTTCGTGCTGAACGTGATCATCGGCCGCACCATCGAGACCGAGCGCGAACAGATCGGCCTGATGAAGGCCTTCGGCTATTCCCGCTGGGCCGTGGCCGGCCATTACGGCGCCTTCGTGCTGGCCATCGCCGCCCTGGGGGCGGTCATCGGCTCGGCCCTGGGGGCCTGGCTGGGCTGGGCCATGACCGGCTTCTACGCCGACTTCTTCACCTTCCCCTATCTGTACTACGACCTGGACCCGGCCGTGTTCCTGCTGGCCGCCCTGTTCGCCGTGGCCTCGGGCGCCCTGGGCATGGCCCGCGGCCTGGCCCGGGTGCTGGCCCTGCCGCCGGCCCAGGCCATGCGCACGGCCCCGCCGGCCGTGTACCGGCGCGGCTGGGTGGACCGCCTGCCGGCAGGGCTGGTGTCGCCCACCGGGCGTAAGGTGAAGCGCCACATCGGCCGCTGGCCCGTGCGCGCCGCCCTGACCGCCCTGGGCATCGCCATGGCCATGGGCACGGTGGTGTCCATGCGGTTCATGGACGATTCCATGGCCTTCATCATCGACGTCCAGTACAACCGGGCCCAGCGCCAGGACCTGACGGTGACCTTCACCCGGGCCCAGGCGGCCCGGGTGCGCCACGACCTGGCGGCCCTGCCCGGGGTGCGGGCCGTGGAACCCTTCCGCATGGTGCCCGTGCGCCTGCGCCTGGGGGCGCGGTCGGAACGCATCGCCATCCAGGGCCTGGTGCCCCGGCCGGTGCTCAGCCGCCCCCTGGATTCCCGCCAGGCGCCCATCCCGGTGCCGGAAGCGGGCCTGACCCTGTCCACCATCCTGGCCCAGAAGCTGGACGCCCACCCCGGCGACGCGGTGATCGTGGAGGTTCTGGAGGGCCGCCGGCCGGTGCTGCGCCTGCCCCTGGCGGCCACGGCCGACGACTACGTGGGCAAGTCCGCCTACATGGGCCTGGCGGCCCTGAACCGGGCCCTGGACGAGGCCGCGTCCATCAACGGCACCCACCTGATGGTGGACCCGGCGGCCGGCGAGACTCCTTATCGGCGGCTGAAGGACGCGCCCCTGGTGCGATCCGTGTCGCGCCGCGCCGTGAACATCGAAACGGCCCGCAAGACCATGGCCGAAGCCATGCTGGTGTTCAGCGCCGTGTTCACCGGCTTCGCCGCCGTCATCGCCTTCGGGGTGCTGTACAACGGCGCCCGGGTGGCCCTGTCGGAACAGGGGCGCGAGCTGGCCAGCCTGCGGGTCCTGGGCTTCACCCGGGGCGAGGCCGCCGGGGTGCTGGTGGGCGAGCTGGCCCTGCTGACCGTGGTCGCCCTGCCCCTGGGGGGCGTGCTGGGCTACCTGTTCGCCTGGGCCACCACCCTGTCCTACGACCCGGAACTGTTCCGCGTGCCCCTGCGCGTGGAGCCGCGCACCTACGTGCTGGCCGCCGGGGTGGTGCTGGCCGCCCTGGGGGCCTCGGCCCTGGTGGTGCGCCGCCGGGTGGCCCGCCTGAACCTGATCGACGTGCTAAAGACCCGTGAGTGAGGCTGAAAACCCGAGAGTGAGGCGCCATGTCCGCCCGATCCCTTCGCCCCGCCCTGATGCTGATCGCCGCCGCCGCCGTGGCCGGCGCCGCCCTGTGGGTCGCCCTGCGGCCCAAGCCCGTGCCCGTGGACCTGGTGACCGTGGACCACGGCCCCCTGGTCGTCACCGTGGACGAGGAAGGCTACACCCGGGTGCGCGACCTGTACGTGGTGTCGGCGCCCATCGCCGGGCACCTGCTGCGCATCCAGCGCCGGGCCGGCGATCCCGTGCGGGCCGGCGAGACGGTGCTGGCCGAAATCCTGCCCACGGCCCCGGCCTTCAACGACCGCCGCACCCAGGCCGAGCTGCAGGCCCGGGCCCGCACGGCCGAGGCCGCCCTGTCCCTGGCCCGGGCCGACGTGACCCGGGCCAAGGCACAGCTGGCCTTTGCCCGCGACGAGTTCTCCCGCGCCGACCGCCTGGCCGCACAGGGCACGGTGCCGCAATCGACCCGCGACAAGGCGGAAACCGAGATGCGCACCCGCCAGGCGGAACTGGACAGCGCCCGGGCCCAGCTGAAGGTGCGGGCCTTCGAACTGGAAACCGCCAAGGCGGCCCTGATCGAACCCGGCGACGACTCGGCGGTGGCCAATTCCGACACCTGCTGCGTGCACATCCAGGCACCGGTGGACGGCCGCGTCCTGCGCCTGATCGCCGAAAGCGAACAGGTGGTGGCGGCCGGCCAGGCGCTGCTGGAGGTGGGCGACCCCCGGGCCCTGGAGGTGGTGGTGGAACTGCTGTCCGAGGACGCGGTGGGGGTGCGCCCCGGCGCCCGGGCCACCATCGAGGACTGGGGCGGCCCGCCCCTGGCCGCCACGGTGCGGCGCATCGAGCCCTACGGCTTCACCAAGGTGTCG
>JAGREA010000272.1 GCA_020446745.1 Rhodobacterales bacterium
GAGACCGTGGCCCTGATCGGCCCGTCGGGCTGCGGCAAGTCCACCCTGCTGAACATCCTGGGGGGCCTGCTGCGGCCCACGGCCGGCACGGTGACCGTGGCCGGCGACCCGCCGCCCGGCTGCCTGAACCCGTTCACCTATGTGTTCCAGGATTTCGCCCTGCTGCCCTGGCGCACGGTGGCCGGCAACGTGTCCCTGGCGCTGGACCACCACCGCCTGGGCCGGGCCGAGAAGGCCGAGCGCATCGCCGGCGTGCTGGCCCGCACCGGCCTGGCCGACTTCGCCCACATGTTCCCGCGGCAGCTTTCCGGCGGCATGCGCCAGCGGGTGGGCATCGCCCGGGCCCTGGCCGTGCGCCCGGCCGTGCTGCTGATGGACGAGCCCCTGTCGGCCCTGGACGCCCAGACCCGCGACCTGCTGATGGACGACTTCCTGGACCTGTGGCTGACGGAACGGACCACCGCCGTTTACGTGACCCACAACCTGAACGAGGCCCTGCGCCTGGCCGACCGGGTGGCCGTGCTGTCGCGCCGCCCCGGGCGGCTGAAGGAGGTGGTGCCCATCGACGTTCCCCAGGCCGAGCGGGCCGGCGGCGCCGGCCTGGCCGCCCTGGCGCCGCTGCATGACCGCCTGTGGGCGCTGATCCGCGACGAGGCCCAGGTGGCCGACCGCGAGGTGCTGCATGCCTGAGCGGGACACCTCACGCGCCGTGCCCTTCCGCGGCGGCGGGTTCGCCCCGGGCACCCGCCGGGCGGCGGCCTGGATCGTCTTCGCCGTGCTGCTGGGGGCCTGGCAGGTGGGCAGCGACCTGGGGGCCATCTCGCCCCTGTTCCTGCCCAGCCCGCGCGAGATCGCCATGGCCTTCTGGTCCCTGGTGGAAAGCGGTGATTTGTGGCGCCACCTGGGGGCCTCGCTGTACCGCCTGGCCTGGGGCTGGTCCCTGGGCACCGTGGCGGGCCTGGCCGTGGGCTTCGCCGTGGGCATGTTCACCATTGCCCGCTCGGTGGGCCTGCCCCTGGTGTCGGCCCTGTTCCCCATTCCCAAGATCGCCCTGCTGCCCCTGTTCATCATCTGGTTCGGCATCGGCGAGCCGTCGAAGGTGGCGACCATCTTCTTCGGCGTCTTCTTCCCCACGGTCATCAACACCTATGCCGGGGTGGACAACGTGGCCCGGGGGCTGATCCGCATGGGCCAGTCCTTCGGCCTGCCCACGGCGGCCATCGTGTGGCGCATCGTCCTGCCCGGGGCCCTGCCGGGCATCCTGGCCGGGTTCCGCATTTCCGCCTCCATCGCCATCATCCTGCTGGTGGCGGCGGAAATGATCGGCGCCGAATGGGGGGTGGGGGCCCTGGTGCTGGCCGCCGGCAACCTGATGCAGACCGACCTGCTGCTGGCCGGCGTGATGCTGCTGTCGCTCATGGGCCTGGTGGTCAGTTTCGTGCTGACCCGGCTGGAGCGGCGCCTGCTGCGGTGGCGGTGATCCCATGGACCTGACGCAGACCTGGATCGGCCTGGGCGTGGCGGCGGCGGTATTCGCCCTGGCCTGGGTCATGCACCGGCGGCCCTACGTGCCCGGCAGGATCTGGCGGGTGCCCTGGGTGGGGGTCATGTGGCTGGCCCTGCTGGCGGTGATCCTGATGATCGCCCACCTGGTCACCCTGATCAGCGGCCAGCCCCTGAAAAGCCGCTTCATGCCGTTCTGACGGGCCATAAGAAATCCTTATGGGGGGCCAAGAATTCCCCATTTGATTTAACCGTGGGGCCCTCCCACACTGGCGCACCGTCGCCGTATGGAGAGCCGCCATGGACCACCGCCCCGCCATCACGGACGAACCCGTGGACTACATCAACCCGGACGTCCCCGACGCCCTGCCCCGCGTGACGGCACCCCTGGTGGCGGCCACCGACGAGTCCCTGGCCGGCTACGGCTTCCTGTTCGACGACCCCGACGCCGTGGACGTGGAAATCGTCCCCTGGCCCAGCCAGGGCTGGCGGCCCCTGGACCGGGGCACCGGCGACCAGGCCGGGACGGTCAGCGGCGATTTCACCTTCACCTGGAAGGGCGAGCAGCTCTGGGCCGTCAACGACGCGGTGAACGACACCTATCTTTCGGGTTGGAGCCGCGACCCGGGCCAGGCCGACCCCGACGCCGCCGACCCGGCGCGGGACCGGCTGCTGCTGTGGCACGCCAACTATCACCCCGATGGCGGCCAGCTGTTCTATCCCATGGACGGCTGCCCCTTCGTCACCGCGCTGGCCCTGCCCGGCGACGACGTGACGCCGGAGAAGTTCGTCGCCTTCCACTGCGACGGCTCCAAGGGCCTCTACATCCATCCCAACGTGTGGCACGAGGTGATCATCCCGCTGCGCCCCGTGGGCCGGTTCTTCGACCGCCAGGGCCGCATCCACGGCCGCGTCAGCGTGAACTTCCCCAAGGAGTTCGGCGTGTTCCTGGAAGTGCCCCTGCCGGGGGCGTGAGGGCCCTTCGAGGCTCGCTGCGCTCGCACCTCAGGGTGAGGGCGCCATGCTGCGTCCCATACTCCCCTCGTCCTGAGGAGGCCGCAACGCGGCCGTCTCGAAGGACAGGGTGGCGGGCTCCGCCCGGTCAGCGCGCCCCCACCAGGTGGGTCAGGGTGGCGCCGGTTTCGTAGTAGGCCGCCTTGGCCCGGGTCAGGCGCTCGGCCACGGGCGATGACGGGGCCACGGGAAAGGCCCCCGCGTCGCCCGATAGCGCCCATTGCGCCGCCGCCAGGCCGAACACCGTGCCCGGCCCGATGCCCCGCCCGCTGTAGCCGCGGATGCGAATCCCCATGGGCCCCAGGACATCCACCTTGGGCAGGTGGTCGCCGGTCATGGCGATGCGGCCGTGCCAGGCGTGGCGGAAGGGCAGGGCGGCCAGGTCCGGGTACAGGTGGCGCAGGAAGCGCCGCGCCCAGCCTTCGTGGATGGGCCCGCCGGGCCCGTCCAGGCGCCCCACGGCGCCCACCACCAGGCGCCCGGCCGCGTCCACCCGCAGCGACGACATGACCAGCGCCGTATCCCAGCAGCCCTCGCCGCCGGGCAGGATGCGGGCCCGGGCGTCCGCCGGCAGGGGGTCCGTGGCGGCCTGGAAGAAGTGCACCGGCGTGTGGTCGGGCGATCGGGGATCGACGGCCCCATAGGCATTCGTGGCGTCGATCAGCACCCGGGCCGTGACCCGGCCGCGCGGCGTGTCCAGGTACCAGGCCGTGCCGTCGTGGCGCCGGGCGGATACCGGCGTGTTGGCGTGCATCCGCGCCCCCGCCGCCGCGGCGGCCCGGGCCAGGCCGATGGCATAGGCCAGGGGCTGCACGGTGCCGGCCCGCAGGTCCAGCAGGGCGCCGTGGAAGCGGTCCGTGCCCGTGCGCCGGGCCGTCTCGGCGGCGTCCAGCAGCGACACGGGGGCCTGGCGGGCCTGCTGCTGGGCCAGGCGGCGGCGCAGGTCCTTCAGGCCCGACGGCGCGTGGGCCAGATGCAGGGTGCCGTGGCGCA
>JAGREA010000273.1 GCA_020446745.1 Rhodobacterales bacterium
CGGTCATCGCCTTCGCCATCATCACGGAAACGGTGTTCCAGTGGCCGGGCATGGGGCTGATGTTCCTGCAGGCCATCGGCAACGTGGACATCCCCATCATGTCCGCCTACCTGATCCTGATCGCCTTCTTCTTCGTCATGATCAACCTGATCGTCGACATCCTGTACTACGTGGTGGACCCGCGCCTGCGGGTGGCCCGGGCCGGGGGGCATTGAGCATGGCCGCGCGCGCCACCCCCCTCACCCGCGCCGCCGACGGCCTGCGCCGGTTCCTGGACGGCGACGTGTGGTACAGCTTCACCCATTCGCGCATCACCATGCTGGCCGCCCTGATCACCGGGCTGATGGTGTTCGGCGCCGTGTTCGCCCACTGGGTGGCGCCCCACAACCCCTTCGACCTGGCGTCCCTGAACCTGCTGGATTCCCACATCCCGCCGGCCTGGATGGAGGACGGCGAGTCCCGCTTCCTGCTGGGCACCGACGACCAGGGCCGCGACGTGCTGTCCACCATCCTGTACGGCTCGCGCATCTCGCTGCTGGTGGGCTTCGCCTCGGTGGCCCTGTCGCTGGTGCTGGGCGTGGGGCTGGGGCTGCTGTCGGGCTATGCCGGCGGCGCCCTGGACGCCTTCATCATGCGGGTGGCGGAAATCCAGCTCAGCTTCCCGGCCATCCTGATCGCCCTGCTGGTGGACGGCGTGCTGCGCGGCACCCTGGCCCCCGATCACCGGGAAGACCTGGCCATCTACGTGCTGGTGCTGTCCATCGGCGTGTCGGGCTGGGTGCAGTACGCGCGCACGGTGCGCGGCTCCACCATGGTGGAAAAGAACAAGGAATACGTCCAGGCGGCGCGCATCATCGGCATCCACCCCATCATCATCATGACGCGCCACGTGCTGCCCAACGTGACCGGCCCGGTGCTGGTGATCGCCACCATCCACCTGGCCGTGGCCATCATCACCGAGGCGACGCTCAGCTTCCTGGGCGTCGGCGTGCCGGTGACGGAACCGTCGCTGGGCACCCTGATCCGCATCGGCAACGACTTCCTGTTCTCGGGCGAATGGTGGATCACCATCTTCCCCGGCATCGCGCTGATCCTGCTGGTGCTGTCGGTGAACCTGCTGGGCGACTGGCTGCGCGACGCCCTGAACCCGAAGCTGCGGTGACGGCGCCATGACCACCCAGCCCCTGCTGAAGGTCCAGGACCTGCGCATCGAATTCCCCACCCGCCGCGGCGTGCTGCTGGCCGTGGACGGGGTGTCGTTCCACATCGACCCCGGCGAGGTGCTGGGCGTGGTGGGCGAGTCCGGGGCCGGCAAGTCGCTGACCGGATCGGCGGTGATCGGCCTGCTGGACCCGCCGGGGCGCATCGCCGCCGGCGCCATCCACCTGGAAGGCCAGCGCATCGACAACCTGCCCTACGAAAAGATGCGGCGCCTGCGCGGGGCCCGCATCGGCGCCATCTTCCAGGATCCCCTGACCAGCCTGAACCCGCTGTACACCGTGGCCGAACAGCTGGTGGAAACCATCCGCACCCACACCGACAAGTCGGCCGCCCAGGCCCGGCAGCACGCCCTGTCGCTGCTGCGCGAGGTGGGCATCCCGGCGGCGGACCAGCGCATCGACCACTACCCCCACCAGTTCTCGGGCGGCATGCGCCAGCGGGTGGTCATCGCCCTGGCGCTGTGCGCCAACCCGCGCCTGATCATCGCCGACGAGCCGACCACGGCGCTGGACATCTCCATCCAGGCGCAGATCATCGCCCTGCTGAAGCGCCTGTGCCGCGAGCACCACACGGCGGTGATGCTGGTGACCCACGACATGGGGGTGATCGCCGAAACGGCCGACCGGGTGGCGGTCATGTACGCCGGACGCCTGGTGGAGGTGGGCCCGGTGCACGACGTGGTGCGCAACCCCCTGCACCCCTATACCAAGGGGCTCATGGGCTCGATCCCCACCATCGGCCACACGGTGGAGCGCCTGACCCAGATCGACGGCGCCATGCCGCGCCTGACCGAAATTCCCACGGGCTGCGCCTTCCATCCCCGCTGTCCCCAGGCGACGGACCGCTGCACCCGCGAGCGGCCCGAGCTGATGGCCGCCGGCACCGGCCAGGCCGCCTGCTGGCTGCTGGACGAAGCGGAGGCCGCCCATGGCTGACGCCCTGCTGACCGTCACCGGCCTGGCCCGCACCTTCGATGTTTCGGCGCCGTTCCTGAACCGGGTGCTGGAGGGCAAGCCGCGCCTGTCCCTGAAGGCCGTGGACGGGGTAGATTTCCACATCCCCAAGGGCACCACCTTCGCCCTGGTGGGGGAAAGCGGCTGCGGCAAATCCACGGTGGCGCGGCTCATCGTCGGCCTGTACGAGCCGACGCGGGGCGAGGTGGTGTTCGACGGCACCCCCGTCAGCACCCTGAAGCGCCGCGCCGACCTGATGCCCTTCCACCGCCGGGTGCAGATGATCTTCCAGGACCCCTACGCCAGCCTGAACCCCCGCTGGCGGGTGCGCGACATCGTCGCCGAGCCCCTGCGGGCCTTCAAGCTGACGGCCTCGACCGAGGCCCTGAACGCCCGGGTGGGCGAACTGCTGACCCAGGTGGGCCTGAGCCCCGTGGACGGCGAAAAGTACCCCCACGAGTTCTCGGGCGGCCAGCGCCAGCGCATC
>JAGREA010000274.1 GCA_020446745.1 Rhodobacterales bacterium
GGACGGGATGCCGAAGGTCCATCCCTCGACGCCCGCGTTGGGCGCGCCGAAGATGTCGTTGCCCAGCACGGCGCCCGGGCCGATGCCGAAGAACAGCCAGGCCAGGGTGATGATCCAGGCGAGCGGGATCAGCTTCTTCTTGTCCGGGCCCAGGCCGGCGTGCTCACGCAGGAAGTTGTGGTACTTCATGCGATGGGCCAGGGACTGGTCGCTCTGGGTCATGGCCGAGATCGGGATGCAGACCAGCAGGTTGAAGATGATGCCCCAGCCGGCCGAGTGGATGGTCCAGGGCCAGCGGCCCCAGGGCAGGTCGAAGCCGATGCCGGTGGCGATCTTCAGGCCGAACGGCTCGGTGAAGATGACCGCGAGCAATCCCGCGGCCAGGCCCAGGGTCGCCCCCTGCCGGGTGATCCACGGGAACCAGGTGACGGCCGCCAGGGCCGGCCACATCTGGAACCCGAAGGCCACCGCCAGCCCGCCCAGCAGCACCAGGGCGTCGGACGAGAAGGTGGCCACCATCAGCGCCGAGATGACGATGAAGGCGACGCCCAGGCGCCCGAACAGCTTCTGCGTCGCGTGCGACGCCGCCGGGTTGAGGTAGCGCTTGTACAGGTCGCGGGTCAGCATGCCGCCGGCCGTGGACATGTAGGCGGCACCCGTGGACTGCATGGCCGCCAGGGCGCAGACGGCCAGCAGGCCGACCAGCCAGGGCGCCGTGTCGCCGATCAGGTTGAAGTAGTTCGGCACCAGGGAGTCCGGCGACTTGGCGATGCCCGGGTCGAGCACGGTCGAGAGCGCCAGGCCCGCTTCGTTGACCAGGGGGTTGGCCCCCAACAGGTGCGCGCCCATGCCCTGGAACGCCGTGAAGAAGAACAGGATCAGGCCGATCGAGAAGGACGAGGCCCAGACCTGCTGCGGCGCGAAGGGCTTGGGGTTGTTGTTGGAGAACGACCACATGGTGAAGGCCGGCGCCGACTGGATGCCCATCAGGGCGAACATGTAGGTCAGGCACATGATGCCCGTCCACAGGCCGCCCACCGGCGTCTCCTTGCCCAGGCCGGCGGTGAACTGGATCACGCCCGGGATGGCCAGGTAGGAGTTGTAGTCACCGCCGCCGTAGCCCTTGGTGGAGCCCCACTTGGCCACTTCCGGGTTCTGGCCCAGCTTGGCCAGGCCCATCTGCATGGCGTCCCACCCGCCGATGGCGTTGATGGCGATGATGCCGGTGATGACGATGCCGAGCGCCAGCAGGATGCACTGCATGGTGTCCACGTAGGCCACCGCGCGCAGGCCGCCCGTGGCGACGTAGACCAGCACCACCAGGGACAGGATCCACATGCCCCATTCCTTGTGCACCAGGCCCTCGGTCAGGACGCTGAACAGGAAGCCCGAGGCGCCGAGCTGCACGCCCAGGTACGGGATCGAGAACAGCAGGGCCACGATCACGGTCAGGATGCGGATGGCGTCGCCCTGGAAGTAGTCGGACAGCATCTCGCCCGGCGTGACGTAGCCGTAGCGCTTGCCCAGCATCCACTGCCGCTTGAGGAACATCACCCCGGTGAAGGGAATGGTGATGGTGTAGAAGGAGGCGTAGGCGTACTGGAAGCCGTCCCGGTACACGAGGCCGGGGTGGCCCATGAACGTCCAGCCCGAGAACGACGTCGCCGTCGCCGCCAGGACGAACACCCAAAGCGAAATCTGACGCCCGGCGATGAAGTAGTCGCTGGCGGTCTTCGCCAAGCGCGCGCTCTTGATGCCCCAGAAAATGCAGTAGGCCCAATAGAGCAAGACGAACGCGAACAGCCAATAAACTTTCGCTGACAAGACAGTTCTCCCCTAATCTGTCGGCCTCCGGCAACCCTCCGGTCCCGCTGACCGGTCGATCCCGAAGGCCGGGGGCCGGCGTGCGAAACCGGCGGCTTCGCAAGGCCCACCCCGCCACATTCCGGCGCCTCGCGCCCGGGCGCCACCCCGGACGGATACCCTTGACGCCGGCAACGGTGAACGAAAATCACGGTGTGGTCGGAAGGATCGCTCCGCCGGGCCCCCCTTGCCGCGGGGATCCTGGGGGATTCCCAGCACCACCGGGCGGCGGATACCGCGACGGGATCGGAGGAATCGAGCCTCCATCCTTGCTGACCGAATTTGTGCGCGTTTCTCCCAAAACGGCCCTGGGGGAGCCGTTTCCCCGGCCCCGGCGGGCTGCACAACATCCCCGAGCTTTTCGTTCCTTACCTTTGCCTTGCCGCGGTGGGAGGGTTTCTCCAACTCCCTTCAACGGCTGGCTTTTTTTGAATCCATACCACTTTCGCCGCCGTCGCACAACAATCCCCTTCGCGGCCCCGGGGGATGCACAAGTATACGCCCAATATCAATGATAATTGTCAGACCGGTGAATTTCCTTCGGACCGGCCGGCAACCTGAGTCCTATGACTCTGTACTGAAAACGAAAAAGAGCCTTTGTTGTGCCGATTCCAGAACTCGCGCGGTTTCTCTTCCGTCCCGTCTTTTTCGACTTGCCCCGCACAGGGGGGAACGCGATGATCGGGGCCGAGTCGGCCTTCGCACGGCGGCAAACGGGCCCCGGACGGCCCGATTCGCGGACGACGGCACCACGGCAGGCGGGAGCAAGCATGGCCGAGAAGACCCCCGTGCGCTGGCAGACGGCCCTGTTCAGCCGGCTGGTGACCGAGATCACCCGCGCCGCGCCGCTGACCGTGGCCCCGGCCACGCCCTGCGGCGTGGTGGTGGCGCGGATGCGCGATTCCGCGGCCACCAGCGCCACGGTGGTGGACGCCGAGGGCCGCCCCGTGGGCATCGTCACCGAGCGCGACGTGACCCGCCGCCTGGCCTTCCAGGCCGACCCCGACACCCCGGTGGCGCGGGTCATGACCGGCCCCCTGCGCACCATCCCCGAGACCGAGTACCTGTTCCACGCCATCGCCCGCATGCGCCACTACGACCTGCGCCACATGCCGGTGGTCGACCGCGAGGGGCGCCTGGTGGGCATGGCCAACCTGGTGGACGGGCTGGTGGTGGCCGCCGGCCGCCTGATGGAGCGCATCCACCTGCTGACCGACGCCGGCACGGTGGAGAGCCTGCGCGACATCAAGACCGCCCAGGCCCAGTTGGCCGCCGAGCTGCTGGAAGACAGCCTGTCGGCACCCGAGGTGCTGGCCTTCCTGACCCGGGTCAACA
>JAGREA010000275.1 GCA_020446745.1 Rhodobacterales bacterium
CAGCGGGGGGAACGGCGGCCGTGATGGGGATGCGGCCGCCGTCCGCTTTACTGTCCGGATCGGCTAGTTGGTCCGGGTGGCGTCGTTCCAGGCCTGCTCGAACTTGGACCAGGCGATCTCGAACTGCTGCTTGGTCTTGTCCCAGGTCTCGCCCGTGGCGTCCTTCAGCTCGGCCCACTGCTTCTCCACTTCGGCCCAGGCCGCGTCGAGCTTCTCGGTGGCCTCGGCCTTGGCTTCCTTGCCGTCCAGCTTGGCCTCGGCGGCATAGGCCGAAACCTTGCTGCGCCAGGCCTCGTATTCCTCCTCGGCCATGGCGCGGTAGTTGGCCTCGGTGTCGTTGAAGGTGAACGCCGGCAGGCTCTCCAGCTCCGCCTTGGTGGCGTGCAGCACCAGGGATTCGCGGGGGCTGAAGTGCAGGCGGTCGAAGTCCACGGCCACCAGCTTGTCGCCGATGCCCAGGAAGCCGCCCACGGAAACCACCGCATAGGTCACCTTGTCGCGGCGCGACACGACCAGGTCGTCGACGGTGCCGATCTTGTCGCCGTGGATGTTCGTCACGTCGTGGCCGATGACCTCGCTGGCGCGGTACTGGAAGCCCATGGCGGCCGGCTTGCGGACGTCATGGCTCGTGGGGCTGGTCAGGGGCGCCTTCTGCTCCATGCGGGATTCGTCCACCTGGGTCGCGCCGTGGGCCGGCGCGGCGACGCCCGTCGCCAGGGCGCCGGCCAGCATCAGGGCGGCGGCGGCGGTGGACATCATCAGCGGGCTGCGGGGTTTCGACGTGGTCATGTAGATCTCCTTGTCTGTTGCACGATTTCGGGGGCGGCGGCCGTCCGCCTGTGCGCGGCCGTTCCGCCCGGGCGCCGGGTCCGGGAACCCGTCCCGGGCCATTGGCGCCCCTTGATGGAAAGAACGTGCGATCGTCCTGAAAGTTCCGAATTTACAACCAAAGCGGACCCACGGGTCCGTCCCTGGCGGCGGACATTAGGCAAAATTGCGGCGCCGTTCCTTAACCTGTGATGGTCCAATCAAGGTCTTTTTGTGGCGGCCACACCGGGCGGCGATACCGGTCCCGCAAGAGGCGCTCCCGGCAAAAAAAGTTCGCCATCCCAACGTATGTAAATGCCGCCCGGCATGCCGTCCGCTAGGATCGACCCAACGATTCAAGGAACGAAAACGACAGGAGGCTTCCGTGCAGGAACCAGCCCAGGACCGCCGGGACGGAACCGGCCGGCACCGCACCGCCGGCGGCAAGCCCCTGTCACCGTGGGCGGACATCCGCCACGCGGGCGGCCCCGTCCGGTCCGGACAACCGGGATAGCCCAGAGCCCCGCCGCGTGGCGCCACGGCGCCGGCAACGGCCCCGGGCAACAAGGCAAAAAATACGTCAGATCAAAATGTTGTCACGGGATGGGTCGGCCCGGCCCGGGCCGGCGGCTAGAGCTTGTCCAGCTCCGCCTGGGTTTCCTCGGGCAGGCTGTCCTGTTCCAGGTAGTCGGGGGTGAATTCGGCGGCCTGCTGCAGGCGTTCGATGTCGGGAATCCGCACCCAGCCACGCGACAGCACCAGCAGGCCCTCGTCCCGGAGGCGCCTGAGCGTCCGGTTGACGTGGACGGTGCTGAGGCCCAGGGCGTCGGCCAGCAGGTCCTGGGTCAGGGGCAGCTCGAACGACTGCACGCCGGCGGCATTCACGTGCTGCAGGCGGCGCAGCAGCTCCAGCAGCAGGTGGGCCGTCCGCTCGAAGGCGGAACGCCGGCCGACGCGCACCACCTGCTCGCTGAGGATCGCCTCGTCGCGGCCCACGGCCCAGCCGTACAGAACACCGATACGCGGACAGGTTGCAAACAGTTCCAGGATGGAGGCCGGCTCGAAGGTGGCGATGCGCAGGGACGTGATGGCGGCGACCGAATGGTCGGCCACGTCGATGACGCTGGCGAAGGGCCCCACGATGTCGCCGGGCAGCAGGAAGTTGATCACCTGCTGGCGCCCGTTGGACAGCACCTTGTAGCGGTAGGCCCAGCCCTCGACGACGATCATGCTGGCCTCGTGGCGGTCGCCCTCGGCCACCAGTTCGCTGCCGGGGGGCAGGGTCCTGGGGTGGCGGTGCAGGTCTTCCAGCCGCGCCACCTCATCGTTGGACAGGTCGGCGACGGCGCTCAGTTTGCGCACCAGGGGGCTGGAGGCGGCGAAGCGGCTCATGGTGCCGTACTCCCGTGAATCATGGCCGGTACCGTCCGGCCTGGTGGGGGAAGGGGAAACAACCGATCAAGGGACCTGAAAGGAGAAGGCTCAGCTTGACTGCCAAACCCGACAAACCGATGAACAGGCACCCCGACGCTGAAACCGGAACCGGCGGCCCGCCCACCCAGGACGGAGGCGACGGCGTGGCCGCCCTGTCCATTTGCGAGGCCCTGGCCCTGGCCCTGGTGGAGGAGGAGGTGCTGGACGTGGAAGCCCTGCAGGGCCTGCTGGACGACGCCGCCGCGGCCCAGCGGGACGCCGCCCAACGGCGGCCCGGGGATCCGATGGCGCGCCGCGCCGCCAGCCTGATCGAAGGCGTGTGCCAGGGCCTGACGGCGGCCCGGCGGCGGCGCGGGGCGGATGACGGAGCGTAGGGGCAGGGGGCGGGCCATGGCGGTCACCGCGCCCCGTTGCCGTTGAGGAACAGGGACAGCACGCGCAGCGAGGCCACGTTGTCGCAGAAGGCCCGCACCACCACCAGGATGGGCACCGCCATCAGGGCGCCGGGCACGCCCCACAGCCAGCCCCACAGCAGGATGAAGGCCAGCACCACCACCGGGTTCACGGTCAGCCGCCGGCCTAGGACAGCGGGGGTGACGAACTGGGCCTCCAGGGCGTTGAGGCCCAGGTAGACCAGGGGCGCCGACACGGCGACCCAGGTGGAATCCAGCGATACCAGGGCGACCATGAACACCATGGCCGCGCCCAACAGGGCACCGACGAAGGGCATGAAGTTCAGCACCGCCGCCATGATCCCCCACAGGGCCGCGTTGGGCAGCCCCAGGGCCCACAGGGCGGTGCCGATGGCCGCGCCCAGGATCAGGTTGATCATGCTGACGGTCAGCACATAGCTGGATGAATCCTTTTCGATCTTGCGCAGGATCTCTAGCGTCTGGCGCTTGCCCTGGTGGCCGGGCACCAGGGCCACGAACCGTTCCTTGAAATGGTCGCCCCAGGCCAGCAGGAAGAACAGCAGGGCGCCGATCACGGCCAGCTGCAGGAACACCGTCTGCAGGGATTCGAACACCTGGCTCATGAACGACGGGCCCTTGATGGTCACCTGGGAGGTGCCCTCGTCGCTGTCCGCGCCGCTGGCGGCCTGGGCCAGCTTGTCCACTTCCTTGCTGGCCTGCTTCACGTTCTCCACCGGGGCCAGCAGGGTTTCCAGCTTGTCGCGCACTTCCCAGGTGATGTTGGGCAGGCGGTTCATCCAGTCCTTGACCGGCCCGCTGAGCAGCACCGTGGACAGGGCCAGGGTGCCGGTCATCAGGAACACGATCAGGGCCGCGCCCAGGGCGTTGGGGATACGTTTGCGGGCCAGGAAGCGGACCAGGGGCGCGAAAATGGCGTTCAGCAGGATCGCCGCGGTGACCGGCACCAGCAGCGACGCGGAGAAATAGAGGGTGTAGAAGACGGCCAGCACGAACAGCCCCCAGGCCGGCACCGCCAGCAGGGCGGGGCGGCGATCCGGGGGCGTCGCGGGCACGGGGCTTTGGGAAGCCAGGGCTTCCCGGGGGGTGGTGTCCATGGGGGGGATCCGTCAGCGCACGGTGGCGGAATGTTCGCGCAGCGCTTCGGTCAGCACCGTGTCGACCAGGCGCCGGGCCCGAGGGCTGACGCCCAGGACCGTGCCGGCGCCCAGGGCGACCAGCATGGCGGATTTCGGATTGTCCCGCACCCAGTCGGCGGCGGCGCCCGCCGCCTGCTGGGCCGTGGGAATACCCGTGGGAATGGCCGTGGCGTGGGGGGGCGAAGGGGCCGGCGGCGCGCCGCGGGCGCCGGAAGCGGCCCGCGCGGCCCACACCAGCAGGCCAGCCAGCCCCATCAGCGCCAGGATGCCGCCGCCCAGCAGGGCCGCCGCGGTGCCGGGCCCGAAGGCCAGGGCCAGGTGCCAGAAGGCGGCGTAGGCCAGCAGGCACAGGGCCAGGGTCACCAGGACCACGGCCACCACGGCCGCCAGGGCGGAAACGGCCACCTTGCGCATCAGGGCATCGATCATGGCGCGGAATTCCCCATCCATCGTCCGGCCGGGCGCGGCGTCAGCGCCGCTGCACCAGCCGGCCGATCAGCATGCCGACGCCGAAGGCGGCCAGCACGCTGGTCAGCGGCCGGTTGGCGATTTCGGCCTCCACGCGCAGCTGCGCTTCCGAAGCGCCCTCGCGGACCTTCTCGGCGGTTTCCTTGACCCGCCGGACGCCTTCGGCGCCCCGGTCGGCGGCGATGTCCTTCACCGTGCGCGACAGGGATTCAATGTCGGCCCGCAGGCGCGACAGGTCTTCCTGCAGGTTGGTGGTATCGGCTTCCTTGTTCATGGTCTTGATCTCCCTTGTTCCGGAATGGGGGTCAGGGGCCCCTACTGGGCCTTCTCGGCGGCTTCCTCGACGGCCTCGGCGGTGCTCTCGACGGCGTTGTCGATCTTCTCGCCCAGGGCCTCGGCCGGGCCCTGTTCCTCGCAGGCGCCCAGCACGGGCGCGGCGATGGTCAGGGCGAACAGGGGGGCCAGAAGGCGCTTCCGGGTCTGCGGGGTCATGGATTTTCTCCTCCAGTGAATGTCGCCAGTGAAATTCGAATGGCGGGCCCGGCACGTCCGGGCGTCATGTCCACAACGCGCCAAGGCCGGAATGGTTCCCCGGCGCCGGCCGGGAACCCCCGGGCCGGTCCGGGCGTTCCCCCTTCAGGACCCGGCCCCACACCGGCCGGGGACGCCCCCGGAAACGCGACCGCAGGAGAGCCCGTGCCCGAAGTCCTTGACGCCCTGACCCTGGCGCGGGCCCAGTTCGCGTTCACTATTTCCACCCACATCCTGTTCGCCAGCCTGTCCCTGGGCCTGGCGAGCTGGATGGCGGTGCTGGAAGGCCTGTGGCTGTGGCGCCGCGACGCCCGATGCCGGGCGCTGTTCGATGTCTGGAAGCCGGTGTTCGCCACGGTGTTCGGCATGGGCGTCGTGTCGGGCATCGTCATGAGCTATGAATTCGGCACCAACTGGAGCGTCTTTTCCGACCGCACCGGGCCCATCCTGGGCCCCCTGATGGGCTACGAGGTGCTGTCCGCCTTCTTCCTGGAGGCCGGGTTCCTGGGCGTGGTGCTGTTCGGCCGCGGCCGGGTGGGGCCGCGGGTCTACTTCCTGGCCGTGCTGATGGTGGCGGCGGGCACGCTGCTGTCCAGCTTCTGGATCCTGGCGGCCAATTCCTGGATGCACACCCCGGCCGGCCACGCCGTGAACGCCGCCGGCCAGTTCGTGCCCGTGGACTGGTGGGCGGTGGTGTTCAATCCGTCGTTCCCCTATCGCCTGGTCCACATGGTGCTGGCCGCCTACCTGACCACCGCCTTCGTGGTCGGCGCCGCCGGGGCCTGGCACCTGCGGCGCGGAGGACCGGATTCGCCGGGCCGGGACGGGGCGCGGCTGATGGTATCCATGGCCCTGTGGATGGTCCTGGCCACGGCGCCGCTGCAGGTGCTGGCCGGCGACCTGCACGGCCTGAACACCCTGGACCATCAGCCGGCCAAGATCGCCGCCGTGGAAGGCCTGTTCCAGACCCGCCACGGTGCGCCCCTGGTGCTGTTCGCCCTGCCGGACGCCGCCGCCGGGACCCTGCGCCATGCCGTGGAGATCCCCCGCCTGGCCGCGTTGATCCTGACCCACGACCCCGACGGCCTGGTGCGCGGCCTGGATGCCTTTCCCGCCGCCGACCGGCCGCCGGTGGCCCTGGTGTTCTGGAGCTTCCGCGCCATGGTGGGCATCGGCATCGCCATGGTCGCCGTGGCCCTGTGGGGGCTGGCGGCGCGCCTGCGCGGGCGGCTTTACGACAGCCCGGCCCTGCACCGCGTCCTGGTGGCCATGGGCCCGTCGGGCTTCGTGGCCCTGCTGGCCGGCTGGATCACCACCGAGGTGGGGCGCCAGCCCTGGGCCGTGCAGGGCCTGCTGCGGGTGGCCGACGCGGCCTCGCCCGTGGAGGCCGCCGCCGTGGCCGGGTCGCTGGGGCTGTTCGTCGCCGTCTACCTGCCGGTGTTCGGGGCCGGCGTCTACTACGTGCTGCGGCGCCTGGCAATGGCACCGGGGGGCGGGGAGGCCGCGCCATGACCGTTGACCTGGCCCTGGTCTGGGCCCTGCTGATCGCCTTCGCCGTGCTGGCCTATGTGGTGCTGGACGGCTTCGACCTGGGCATTGGCATCCTGTTCCCCGCCCTGGACGGCCGCCGCCACCGCGACCGGGCCATCCGCACCATCGCCCCGGTGTGGGACGGCAACGAGACCTGGCTGGTGTTCGGCGGCGCCGGCCTGTTCGCCGCCTTTCCCCTGGCCTACGCGGTGATTCTGCCGGCCCTTTACGCGCCGCTGACGGCCATGCTGGCGGGGCTGGTGTTCCGTGGCGTGGCGTTCGAATACCGCGAGCATGCCGGGCGTGGCCGGAACCTGTGGGACGCCGGGTTCTGCGCCGGGTCCCTGGCCGCCGCCCTGGGCCAGGGGCTGGCCCTGGGCACCCTGGTGCAGGGGATTACGGTCAACGGCCGGGCCTATGGCGGCGGGTGGTGGGACTGGCTGACGCCGTTCAGCCTGCTCACCGCCGCCGCCCTGGCCGTGGGCTATGCCCTGCTGGGCGCCACCTGGCTGGTCCTGAAGACCGACGGCGCCCTGCGCGACCGGGCCCGGGTGCTGGCCCGGCGGGCGGCCGTGGGCACCCTGGCCGGCATGGCCGCCGTCAGCCTGCTGACCCCGGTGCTGGACCCCGGCTATCTGGCGCGCTGGCTGTCGTGGCCGGCCGGGCTGTTCGCCGTGGCCGCGCCGGTGCTGGTGGGCTTCTGTGCCTGGGCCCTGTGGCGCGGCCTGGCCCGGGGCCCCGACGGGCTGCCGTTCCTGGCCGCCCTGGGGCTGTTCGTCCTGTGCCACGCGGGGCTGGGCATCGGCTTCAACCCCTACATCGTGCCGTTCAGCGTGACCTACCACGCCGCCGCCGCGCCCCGGTCCAGCCTGGCGTTCCTGCTGGCCGGGGCGGCGGTGCTGCTGCCGGTGCTGATCGCCTACACGGGCCACGCCTATTGGGTGTTCCGCGGCAAGGTGACGGACCGGACGGAGGAGGGGGGCTGACCCCCCGGCCGGGGCGTCAGGCCGCCGGGTCTTCCAGGTTCAGCTTGGGAATGCGCACGGTCATGGTCATGCCCGGGCCGTAGACGGCCGTGGCCTCGCCGCCCAGCTGGCGGGCGAAGGCATCGATGAGCTGGCTGCCGAAGCCCTGGGTCGTGGGCTCCTTGCCAATGCCGTCGTCGCGGATGAACAGGGTGCTGCCGCCTTCCGGGTCGGCGGCCAAGTCCAGCTCCACCTGGCCCGTGCGGCCGTCGGGGAAGGCGTGCTTCAGGCTGTTGGTGACCACTTCGGTGACCAGCAGGCCCAGGGGCACGGCGGTGTCGGGATCGACCCAGACCTCGGGCAGGTCGTGCTTGAAGGTCACCCGGTCGCGCCGCTCGGCCCGGAACTGGATCAACTGGTTGACCACCTCGGACAGGAAGTGGCGCAGGTTGATCTCCTTCAGGTTCTCGGCCTCGTACAGGGTGCGGTGGACCAGCTCCAGGGCGTTCAGGCGGCTTTGCGCGTCGGCGAACACGGCCCGCTGGTCGGGGTCGGAGATGCGCCGCATCTGCAGATTGAACAGGCTGGAAACGATCTGCAGGTTGTTCTTCACCCGGTGGTGGATCTCGCGGATCAGCCAGTTCTTTTCCACCAGGTTCTGTTCCAGCTCGGCGGTGTATTCCTCGATGCCGGCGGCCATCTTGGACATGGTCCGGGCCAGGCGGCGGAATTCCTCGGGGGCCTGGTCCAGGACTTCCGGGCGCAGGTCGAAGTTGCCGTCGCCATAGGACCGGGCGAACCGGCCCAGGTAGTTCAGCCACCGCAGCACCAGGTGCTGGATGCCGATCCACAGGCAGATCAGCACGGCCAGCCAGATGGCCACGGGGAACACCAGGCCGGTCAGCAGGTCGAACCGGGCCCAGCCGAACAGGTCCGATTCCTCGTGGGCGACCAGCAGGTACAGGCGGTCCCGCACCAGGGGCGCCACGGCATAGGCGCGCTTCACCCCGTCGGCGCCCTCGGTCAGCAGCAGGGTGGGCCCGGCGCTGTGGGCGCCGGCCAGCTCTTCGGGCGGCGGCAGCTTCCGGGCCAGGGCCGGGTCCAGGTGCTCGGCGTCCAGCGGCTTGCCGTCGTTGGCGATCAGGGCGGAAAAGGAGAAATCCTCCTCCTTGGAAATGCCCGACAGGTAGGTCAGCCAGCCGGTGCCGATGGTGATGTCCAGCACCCCGGTGACGGCGCCCAGGGGGTCGTGCAGGGGCACGGCGGCGGTGATCACCTCCTGCCCCGTGATGGCGCTGACCACCCGTTCGCTGACCACGAACTCGGCGCCGGCCAGAACCTCCTTGAACCACGCCCGGTGGGCCACCGTGGCGCCGGGGGGAATCTGCTTCACCGAACACACGGGCTCGCCGTCCAGGTTGAAGGCGGCGATGTTCTCGAAGGTCCGCAGGCCGAAGAACACGTTGTTCAGGGCCTGGTCGCAGGACGGCTGGCGCAGCTCGGTGACGGGGGCCTGGGTGGCCAGGGCGCGCAGCACCTGCTTGGCGCCGGTGATGATGTCGCGTTCCTCGGACGCGGCGATCAGCGACACCCGCAGCAGCGACCGCTGGATGTCCTCGCGGTCACGGTAGTACTCGCTGGTGGCCTGGACGACCATCAGGATCGTCGCCGGCAGGGTAGCCAGGGCCAGCAGGCCCAGCAGGCTCCAGCGCAGGGAACGCATCTTCATGGGAATCAGCGTCCGGAACCATTTCGGTTCGGACGATGCGGCCAGGTCGGACTCGTCATGGGACAGTGGCGATGGACGCGAAGTCGCCGCCGGTTCCGTTGCCACGCTCGTCGCCCTCCATCATCTCGGCCAGCTGCGCCCGCGCCCGGTTGACCCGGCTTTTGATGGTGCCGACGGCGCACCCGCAGATGTCGGCGGCCTCCTCGTAGGAGAACCCGCCGGCGCCCACCAGGATCAGGGCCTCGCGCTGGCTTTCGGGCAGCAGCATCAGGAGGCGGCTCAGGTCTTTCAAGTAGATTTTGTCCAGCTGGTCGGCGCGGGTCGTCAGGGATTCCATCTGCGCGCCGTCCGGATCCTCGGTCTCGCGCTTCCGCTTGCGCCGGAAGCTGATGTAGTGGTTGTGGAGGATGCGGAAGGCCCAGGCCTTCATGTTGGTGCCCATCTGGAAGCTATCCTGCGCCGCCCAGGCCTTCATCAGGCATTCCTGCACCAGGTCGTCGGCCAGGGCGCGGTTGCCGCAAAGCGACGACGCGAAGGCGCGCAGGTTCGGGATAAGCCCCACAAGCTGCTGTTTGAAGTCAGCATCGGGATGTGCGCTGTTCATCTGGTGTCCCTGTCCATCCGCCCGACCGCGCCAATCCCTTGGCGGCTCCATTGTCCGCGCGTGCGCGGCGGCGGTCGTTCGGTCATTCCGTTCCCGGGCGATCCTTCCGGTCCCGGGCGGCCGCCGGGGGTTTCGGCGCCGGTCCGGGCCCGCTCTGCGGCCCCGTCAGAAAGCTGTTTTCGGTCGCATGTCCAAGGTCTGTCGGTTGTCCATAGTCTGTCGGAACGGGTTCATGAACCTCACAAGGGCGGGGCAGCGGGGCTGTCCGGGATGCCGGCCCGCCCAAGGCGGCCGGACGCGGCGGGCCCGGATTTCCGCTGCCGTCTGTACAACGCCCATACCCCCGTATCCGGTTCCGTGGAATCGTCAAAAAACACGAAAATGCGGCGCCGGCCATTGAACCATGTTGGGCCGGCGGCGCATTAACAATTGTTGTTGCCCCCGAAGACGGAGGTTGGTATTGCGTCACTCCGAAGGAGCTTTTCCATGTCCCTTTCCCGTGCCGTCGCCCCCCATCTGCCGTTCCTGCGCCGCTACGCGCGGGCCCTGACGGGTACCCAGGCCAGCGGTGACGCCTATGTGCGCAACTGCCTGGAAGCCATCGTCGCGGCGCCCGAGCAGTTCGACGACACCCATTCGCCGAAGGTCACCCTGTACCGGATCTTCCACGCCATCTGGAACAGCACCCAGCCGGACCAGCACGACGATCCCGAGGCCCTGACCGGGTTCGAACGGCGGGTGGCCGGTCGCCTGCGCTCGCTGACGCCGCAGAACCGCCAGGCCCTGCTGATGACGGCCCTGGAAGGGTTCACCGAGGACGAGGTGGCGGTGATCCTGGACGTGGATCCGACCGCCGTGCCGGGCATGATCGCCGACACCCTGAACGACATCTCGCGCCAGATCGCCACCGACGTGCTGATCATCGAGGACGAGCCGATCATCTCCATCGATCTGACGGCCATCGTCGAGGACATGGGCCACCGGGTGGTCAACGTGGCCACCACCCATGCCGAGGCCGTGGCCGCCGCCGCCGCCACGCCGCCGGGCCTGGTGCTGGCCGACATCCAACTGGCCGACGGCAGCTCGGGCATCGATGCGGTGCGCGACATCCTGAAGGAAATCTCGGCCCCGGTGATCTTCATCACCGCCTTCCCCGACCGCCTGCTGACCGGCGAACGGCCCGAGCCCACGTTCCTGATCACCAAGCCGTTCCAGCTTGAAACGGTGAAGGCGGCCATCGGCCAGGCCCTGTTCTTCGCCCACCACCAGGACGCATCGGCCTAGGGCCTTTTCCTGTTTCTGAATCGGAC
>JAGREA010000027.1 GCA_020446745.1 Rhodobacterales bacterium
ATCTACGCGGCCTCGGCCCAGTACCCGGTGGTGCTGGAAGTGGCGCCCGAATACCAGCAGAGCGTCGAGGGGCTGTCGCAGCTGTTCATCACGGCGGCCAACGGCACGCCGATCCGCCTGGACACCATCACCTCGCTGAACACCGAGGTGGCGCCCCTGGCGGTCAACCACCAGGGCCTGCTGCCGGCCGTGACCCTGTCGTTCAACCTGGCGCCCGAGGTGTCGCTGGGCACGGCCATCGAGGCCATCCACGACCTGGAGCGCCGCGTGCAGATGCCGGCTTCCATCTCGGCCCGCTTCGGCGGCACGGCCGAGGCCTTCCAGGAATCGCTGAACAACATGGGGCTGCTGCTGTTCATGGCGGTGGTGGTGGTCTACCTGGTGCTGGGCATCCTGTATGAAAGCTTCATCCACCCGCTGACCATCCTGTCGGGCCTGCCGGCGGCGGCCTTCGGCGCCTTGCTGGCGCTGATGCTGTTCGACCTGCCGATGACGTTGTACGCCTTCGTCGGCGTGATCATGCTGGTGGGCATCGTCAAGAAGAACGCCATCATGATGATCGACTTCGCCCTGCACCGGCAGCGGACCGAGGGCATGGCCCCCGACAAGGCCATCTACGAGGCCTGCCTGCTGCGCTTCCGGCCCATCATGATGACCACCTTCGCCGCCCTGGCCGGCGCCCTGCCCATCGCGCTCGGCCACGGCACCGGCGCCGAGGCCCGGGCGCCCCTGGGCATCACCGTGGTCGGTGGCCTGGCCGTGTCGCAGGTCATCACCCTGTTCCTGACCCCGGTGATCTACCTGTACCTGGACAAGCTGCAGGGCCTGTGGCGGGACAAGAAGACGGCGGACCCGGCCGAAGCAGGGCCGCCATCGCCCGCGCCAACAAGCCTTCCGTAACCGCCACCCCGTCCACCGACGTCCCCACCAGCGACGAACACAGGTTCACGGCCCGCACGGGGCCGGGGCTTTCGGTGCGCCACAGGTCCAGGGCCGGGCCGCCGCCGGCCGCCAGGTCGCGCAGCACCAGGGGGCTGGCCATGGCCACCGCGTCGATCAGCGGAAAGCCGATCAGGTTGTGCTGGTGGGTCAGGAACTTGGGCCCCAGCATCTGCGCCGGGGCGATGCGCTCGGCGCGGCGGGCGATGGCCTGGGCGGCGTGCAGGTAGAAGTCCAGGAAACTGTTGCCGGCGCAGAACAGGCAAACGGCGTTGTGCACGTGGCGCCGGGCCACGGGGCGGCCCCGGGCGTCGGGCTGGATCCACACCTCGCGGCCGAAGGCGTATTCGGTGGTGATATCCAGGGTGAAGCCATCGGGGTCGAACACGAACACGTCGGCGTCCAGCCACACCACCCGTTCGGCGCCCCCGGCCAGGGTCTCGCGGGCCAGGAACAGGCGGCCCAGGTCGGCGGCGGCGGGTTTGCAATCGGCGGTCCTGGCCCGCAGGTCGGCGGGCAGGCGGTCGAACAGGGCGTCGCCCTCGCGGTGGTAGGCGTAGCCGTGCATCGCCGCCCAGGCCCTCACCGAGGCCATGCAGGCCTCCAGCCAATCGGGCAGGCCCTCGTCCTTGTGGGATTGCAGGATGACGGTCTTCATGGGTGGCGAGTATAAGTCCCCCATGGACCGCCTGCCCATCGAAGACGCCCTGCCCGCCCTGCGCCGCGCCCTGGCCGACGCCGGAACGGCCGTGGTGACGGCGCCGCCCGGCTCCGGCAAGACCACGCGGGTGCCCCCGGCCCTGCTGGACGAACCCTGGCTGGGCGGCCGCACCATCCTGATGCTGGAACCCCGCCGCCTGGCCGCCCGGGCCGCCGCCCGCTACATGGCCGGCCGCATGGGCCAGGCCGTGGGCGGCACCGTGGGCTACCGCATGCGCCAGGACAGCCGCGTCGGGCCCGACACCCGTATCGAGGTGGTCACCGAGGGCGTGTTGACCCGGCGCCTGCAGCGGGACCCGGGCCTGGACGGCGTGGGCCTGGTGATCTTCGACGAATTCCACGAACGCAGCCTGCCGGCGGACCTGGGCCTGGCCCTGTGCCTGGAGGTCCGCCAGGCCCTGCGCGACGACCTGCGCCTGCTGGTCATGTCCGCCACCCTGGACGCCGACGCCGTGGCCGCCCTGCTGGGCGGCGCCCCGGTGGTGACGGCGCAGGGCCGGACCTTCCCCGTGGACACCCACTATCTGGGCCGCCCCGGCCCCGACGGCCTGGAAGCCGCCATGGCCCAGGCCGTGCGCCGGGTGCTGGCGGAAACGGAGGGCGGCGTGCTGGCCTTCCTGCCCGGCGAACGGGAGATCCGCCGCACGGCCGAGCGCCTGGAGGGGCGCCTGCCCGCCACCGTGGACCTGCGCCCCCTCTACGGTGCCCTGCCCCCGGCCGAGCAGGACGCGGCCATCCGCCCCGCCGAGGCCGGGCGGCGCAAGGTGGTGCTGGCCACGGCCATCGCCGAGACCAGCCTGACCATCGAGGGCCTGGGGGTGGTCATCGACGGCGGCCGCCTGCGCGGGCCCCGGTTCGACCCCCGGCGCGGCATGACCCGCCTGGAAACCACCGCCGTCACCCGCGACGCCGCCGAGCAGCGCCGGGGGCGGGCCGGGCGCACGGCGCCGGGCGTCTGCTATCGCCTGTGGGACGAGGCCGAACAGGCCGCCCTGCTGCCCTCCCGCCGGCCGGAGATCCTGGACGCCGACCTGGCCCCCCTGGCCCTGGACCTGGCCCAGTGGGGCGCCGCGCCGGGTGACCTGGCCTGGCTGGACCCGCCCCCCGCCGCCCCCTGGGCCCAGGCCATGGACCTGCTGGCCCGCCTGGGCGCCGTGGACGCCGGCGGGCACATCACCAACCTGGGCCGGCGCATGGCCGACCTGCCCCTGCACCCGCGCCTGTCCCACATGGTGCTGGCCGCCGCCGACCGGGACCCGGCCCTGGGGTCCCTGGCCTGCGCCGTCGCCGCCCTGCTGGCCGACGGTCCCCCGGGGCGGGAAACGGACCTTCGCACCCGCCTGTCCCGCCTGCCCGCCCGGGCCAAGGAGGCCGCCGCCACCTGGCGCCGCCGCCTGTCCCTGCCGAAGGCCGGCGCCGATGGGGAGAACGCCGGGCCCGTGCTGGCCCTGGCCTACCCGGACCGCCTGGCCCAGGCCACGGGGGACGGCCGGTTCCGCCTGGCCAACGGCACCGGCGCCCGCCTGGACCCGGCCGACGCCCTGGCCGCCGAACCCTGGCTGGCCGTGGCCGAGGTGGGGGGCGGTATCGGCGGCGACGCCCGCATCTCCCTGGCCGCCCCCGTGGACAGGGCGGAGATCGAGGCCCTGGCCCCGCCCGAGGGCGCGGACGTGATCGCCTGGGATAAGCGCACCCAGGCGGTGGTGGCCCGGCGCCGGGTGCGCGTGGGCGCCCTGGTGCTGGCCGACCGCCCCCTGGATGCCCCGGACCCGGCGGCCCTGGCGGCGGCCATGGCCGACGGCGTGCGAGACCTGGGCCTGGACGCCCTGCCCTGGACCAAGGCGGCCCGGGCCTGGCGCCAACGGG
>JAGREA010000028.1 GCA_020446745.1 Rhodobacterales bacterium
CCAGGGCCATGGCGGCGGTCACCGTGCCCAGGGCCGCCCGGTTCTGGCCCGGGGTGGGCGGATGGACGCCGGCTTCGGCGCACAGGTCCGCCGGCAGCATGGCCCAGCCCCGGGCGGCCTGGAACGGCACGGCGCGGATCAGCCCCGTCAGGGCCCAGGCCACACCCACCCGGCGGGCGGCGGCCACGGTGTCGCCGTCGCGCACGCCCAGGATTTCCAGGGCCAGCACGGCCAGGCCGCCGGCCGTGGCGTCGGCATAGGCTTCCAGCTCGGCCAGGGTGGCCGGCGGGCCCTCGGCCAGGTCGGCCTCGCGGCCGTCGATCAGGGCGTCCAACAGGGGGCGGCTCAGGCCGTGGCGGGCCATCACCCCGGCCAGGGGTTGGGCCACCGGGTGGACCGGCGGGTCGCCGGCGGCGATGCGGTCCAGCATGTCGCGCCACCACTGCAGGCGCATGCGCCCGATCAGCGGCTCGGTCACCGTTTCACGCACCTGCGCCACTTCCAGGTTGAAGGCGTGCAGCACCGCCAGGTCGGCCCGCGCCTCGGCGGGGGCGAACTGGGCGCACAGGAAGCGGTCCCGGTCGTGCCGGCGCACCTGGTCCTGGCAGTGGCTGTCCCCGGCGGGATCGGGGGTGTCCATGGGGCGGGAATCCTGTGGTTTCGCGGGCCGGGCCATCATAGCGGAGCGCCGCCCCGAAGGGCAGAACGGCCGCGCCGACCCCGGCCGGCGGATCGCGTGAAGAATTTTTGAACCCGCCCGGTTTTTCCCCGGCATCGGTCTTTAAATGCGCGGGCACGCATCATATTTTGAGGGAACTTCGTTTTTCCGTTTTGACTCAAGGGGACCTCGATGGCTTTCGAACTGCCTGCGCTGCCCTACGCCAAGGATGCGTTGGAGCCGCACATCACCGCCAACACGCTGGACTTCCACCATGGCAAGCACCACAACACCTATGTGGTGAACCTGAACAACCTGACCAAGGATTCGCCCATGGCGGGTCAGAGCCTGGAGGAGATCATCAAGGCGACCGCCGGTGACGCTTCCAAGGCCGGCGTGTTCAACAACGCGGCCCAGGTGTGGAACCACACCTTCTATTGGAACTGCATGAAGCCCGGCGGCGGCGGCGCCCCCACCGGCGACCTGGCCGACAAGATCAACGCCGCCTTCGGCAGCTACGAGAAGTTCTGCGAGGAATTCAAGAACGCCTGCGTGACCCAGTTCGGCAGCGGCTGGGGCTGGCTGGTGGCCGAGGGTGGCGCGCTGAAGATCACCAAGACCGCCAACGCCGACACCCCCCTGGCCCACGGCCAGACGGCCCTGCTGACCTGCGACGTGTGGGAGCACGCCTACTACCTGGACTTCCAGAACCGGCGCCCCGACTACGTGCAGGCCTTCCTGGACAACCTGGTGAACTGGGACTTCGTGGCCCAGAACCTGGCCAGCGCCTGATCCGTTCCGGATAGGGGCCTTCGAGGCTCGCGTTGCTCGCACCTCAGGCTGAGGACGGTTTACTCCCTCACCCTGAGGAGCCCCGCAGGGGCGTCTCGAAGGGTCCTGACCGCAAAAGGCCCGGCGGCAGCGCCGGGCCTTTTTTCATGGCTGATAGCGGGCGTAGACGGCCCTCACCTCGTCCGGGATCGTCACCGGCCGTTCGCCGTCGCGCTCCACCCACACGTGGACGAAGTGGCCGGTGGCGGCGGGGCGGTCGTCGTCGGCGGTGAACAGGCCCACGGCGTTGGTCACCGACGAGCCGCCCAGGCGCTCGATCACCAGCCCGGCCTCGACGATGGCCGGATAGGCGATGGGCCGCCAGAAGCGGCAGCGGGTCTCGATGGCGAAGGGCAGCACCGGCCAGTGTTCCCAGTCCAGCCCCGCCTCGCGCATGACGAACTGCACCACCACGGCCTCGAAGTAGCTGTAGTAGACCACGTTGTTCACGTGGCCCAGCATGTCGTTGTCGTTCCACCGGGTGGGGACGGTCATGAAGTAGCGGTAGTCGGACCGGTGCATGCGTTCGGGCGGGCGGGTCATGACGCGGCCCGCCGCACGGGCACCAGGCGTTCCAGGGCGGCGCGGATGCGCGGGGGGATGGGCACCGGCGTGTTGCTGGCCCGGTCCACGAACACGTGCACGAAGTGGCCGAAGGCGGCGGCCGTTTCCTGGTCGGGGCCGAAGATGCCGATCTCCCACCGCACGCTGGTGCGGCCCAGGTGGGCCACCCGCAGGCCGGCCACCAGGGCCTCGGGATAGGCCACCGACGAGCGGAAGTTGCACTTGGTTTCCACCACCACGCCGATCACCTCGGCGTTCAGGATGTCCATGCCCGCCGCCTCGATGTAGTAGGCGTTCACCGCCGTGTCGAAATACGAATAGTAGGTGACGTTGTTCACGTGCCCGTACAGGTCGTTGTCGGACCAGCGGGTCTGGATGGGCATGAAGCGGGTGTAGTCGCCCCGCGTTTCCTCGGCGGCCATCAGGCAAGCTCCTTCAGGAAGGCGTCCAGGGCGGCCGTGGTGGCCGTGGGCACCTCGATCATCATCATGTGTCCCGTATCGGGCAGGATCACCGTGCGGGCATGGGCCAGGGCGGCGGCCAGGTCGCGGGCCCGCCTGGGTGGGGTCATCTGGTCCTGGGCGCCCAGCAGCAGCAGGGTCGGGCAGGCCACCTGGGCCGCCGCGTCCAGGGCGCCCGCATAGGCGTTGCAGATGGCCAGGCCGTTGTGCAGCAGGCCCGGGGCGCCGCGTTCCATCAGCCGCATGGCGGCGCCGGACATCCACAGGCCCGGCGAGGCGTGGCCGCCGGTCAGCCCGCGCCGCCCGTGGCCCCAGAAGGCCACCAGGTCGATGGCCAGGTGGTCGTCGGCCTGGGCGGCGGCCAGCAGGTCCGGGTGCACGGGCATGGTGGTGGCGACGCCCAGCAGGGCCAGGCCGCGCACCTTCGCCCCGCCCCGCGCGGCGGCCTCCAGCACCGTCAAGGCGCCCATGGAATGGCCGGCCAGCACGGCGCCCGTCACCCCGGCGGCGTCCAGGAACCGCAGCAGCCAGTCGGCGGCGGCGCCGATGTCGGCCGGCGGCGTGCCTTCGGAGCGGCCGTGCCCCGGCAGGTCCACGGCCAGCACGGACCAGCCCGCGTGGGCGAAGCGCCGGGCCTGCACGGACCACACCGTGCGGTCCATGCCCGCCCCGTGGACAAACACCAGCACCGGCTGGGATGCGTCGAAGGGCCGCCCGCCGGTGGCGGCGAAGGCCGTCAGGCCATCAACGGAAACCTCCATCAGCCGGCCCCCTTCTGGGCCGCCCGCAGGCCCGCCTTCAGGTCGTCGATCAGGTCGGCCGGGTC
>JAGREA010000276.1 GCA_020446745.1 Rhodobacterales bacterium
CGGCGATGTGCACCAGGCCCACGGGCTTGGTCTCCGTCCCGCCGCCCGGCCCGGCGATGCCGGTGACGGCCACGGCCAGGCTGGCGCCGGACCGGGCCAGGGCGCCCTCGGCCATGGCCCGGGCCACCGGCGCGCTGACGGCGCCGTGTTCCACCAGCAGGGCCTCGGGCACGTCCAGCATCTGCGTCTTGGCGGTGTTGGAATAGGTGACGAACCCCCGGTCCACCACCGACGACGACCCCGGCACGGCGGTCAGGCAGGCGGCGATCAGGCCGCCGGTGCAGGATTCCGCCGTCGCCACCGTCAGGCCGTCGGCCAGGCATTCGGCGATCACCGCCCGGGCCAGGTCGGTCAGGTCGTCGGGCAGGATGGTCATGGTTGGGCACCCTCCAGCAGGCGGACCAGGACGAACAGCACCGCCGCCGCGTAGGCCCCGGCCAGCAGGTCGTCCAGCATGATCCCCCAGGCCCCCTTGACCCGGCGGTCGGCCCACGATACGGGCCAGGGCTTGCCGATGTCGAACAGGCGGAACAGGACGAATCCGGCGGCGACGTGGAGCGGCTCCAGGGCCGCCGGCAGCAGGGCGATCCACTGGCCGGCCACCTCGTCCACCACCACCGATCCCGGGTCGGCGTCGGCGCCGCCGCCCGAATCGGCCACATAACGCCCGGCGGCCCAGGTGCCCAGGGCCGTGACCACCGCCGCCCCGGCCAGCAGGGCCGGCCAGCCGCCCCACCAGGACAGGGCCCAGCCCACGGGCAGGGCGGCCAGCGAGCCCCAGGTGCCCGGCGCCCCGGGCAGCCAGCCGGTCCAGAACCAGGTGGCCAGCACCGTCGCCGGGGCCCAGGGCGAGGGGCGCGCGGGTTGGGGCGGGGGCGGGGCGGGGGAAGGTTCGGCGGTCACGAAAACGGGTTCCGGTGGTCCTGCGGAACCCCAGGAAAGCAGCAGACACGGCTGTTTCGCAAGAGAAATGCCGGTTGAACGCGGCCGTGCCAGAGGATAGGGTGGGGCGACCCCTGTGCGGCGCGCGCCGTGGTATTCACGTGCCCTGGCGTTTCCGGGCGGGGGTGCCGTTGCCGACCGCGCGCAGACGCGGCGCGGCGGGGACTGGGAATGATCAGGAACGAAACGGGACACATGGGCCGAATCGGCGCCAGGTTGGGCAGACTGTTCCCCGAACGGCAGCTTGTCGTCCGCACCAACGGGCGGCTGCGCTATGTGCGCGTGTCGCGCGCCGCGCAGGTGGGGGTCCTGGCCCTGCTGCTGGGCGCCGCCGGGGGCGTGGCCTTCACCGCGCACCTGTTCCAGGAACTGGACCGCCAGGTGGCGGCCCGCGACACCCAGATCGCCAACACCCGCCTGGCCTACCAGACCCTGCTGGAGGACGTGTCCGACTTCCAGCAGCGCCACGCCGCCATCAACGCCGACCTGGAAAAGAACCACCAGGCCATGATGGCCCTGTCGCAGGAGAACGCCGAGCTGCAGGAAAGCCTGCAGACGGTGGAATCGCGCCTGAAGTCGACGGAAGAGGAGCGGGCGGCCATCATCGCCAACCGCGAGACCCTGAAGGACCAGCTGTCCCAGATCGAGGACCGCATGAGCGGCCTGGCCAGCAAGAACTATTCCCTGCGCGGCAACCTGAGCAGCGTGGAGACCAACCTGCAGGCGGCCCTGGACGAGCGCAACCGGGCCAAGCTGGCCGGCCAGCGCCTGGAACGGCGCATCGCCGAGCTGCAGGCCCGGTTCGACAAGCTGGCCGAGGCCGAGCGCGACACCCTGGCCCGCCTGGCCGAGCGCACCGACGCCCAGAGCGCCATCATGGAAAGCGCCATCCAGATGACGGGCCTGGACCTGGAGGCCCTGCTGGCCTCCGACGACCTGCCCACCAGCGGCGCCGGCGGCCCGTTCATCGCCGCGTCCCTCACCGACGAGGGTCCGGGCGGCGAGTACACGGCCAGCCTGGCCGACCTGGACGCCAAGATCACCCGGGGCGAGGCCCTGCACGCCCTGATGGAGCGCCTGCCGCTGTCGGCGCCGCTCACGGCCTATCACGTCACGTCCAACTTCGGAAAGCGCCGCGACCCGGTGAACAAGAAGTGGGCCATGCACTACGGCCTGGACATGGGCTCCACCCCCAAGGCGGTGATCCATGCCACGGCGCCGGGGGTGGTCACCCAGGCCGGGTGGAAGGGGCGCTATGGCCGGTTCGTGGAAATCGACCACGGGTCGGGCATCACCACCCGCTACGGCCACATGCGCAAGATCTTCGTCAAGAAGGGCCAGAAGGTGGGCTTCCAGGACAAGATCGGCCTGGTGGGCAATTCGGGCCGCAGCACCGGCGCCCATCTGCACTACGAGATCCAGTACCAGGGCAAGCCCTTCGATCCCGCCAAATTCCTTGCCGCAGGCCGCCATGTTTTCAAAGGCTAGCAAATCCCGCCCCGCGGTGCCGTCCATCATCGGCGCCGACCTGACCGTCACCGGCGACCTGTCCAGCGACGGCGAGATCCACATCGAGGGCCGGGTGGACGGCGACGTGCGCACCCACACCCTGCTGATCGCCGAACAGGCCCACGTGGAAGGCGCCATCACCGCCGACAGCGTGGTGGTGCGCGGCACCGTGCGCGGCCAGATCGAGGCCCGCACGGTCAGCCTGGCGGCCACCGCCCGGGTGACCGGCGACATCCTGCACGAGGACCTGGCCATCGAGCGCGGCGCCCACCTGGAAGGCCTGTGCCGCCACCGCCCGGCCGACGGCAAGATGCCCGAGGCCCTGCCGGCGCCGTCGTCCCTGGCGAAGGGCAACGGCCAGGGGAACGGCAAAGGCAACGGCCAGGACAGCGACCAGATGGGCCTGGGCGACCCCGAGCCCCACGACGCCGAGCATTCGCCGGCGGCCTGACCGGTTTTCAGAACCTTTGGTGTGACCCTCACCCCGGCCCGCTCCCTCAGGGAGAGGGAGGGTGTGGCACCTAAGCCCCCGCCCAGTCCCCCAAATCCCTCAGCGCCCGCCGGCTCATGGCCAGCTTGCGCGACCGCCCGCGCAGGCGGCGGCCCCGTTCGTCCGTCTCCTCGGGCGGCGGGAACAGGCCGAAGTTCACGTTCATGGGCTGGAAGGTCTCGGCGTCGGCGCCGCCGGTGATGTGGGCCAGCAGCGCCCCGTGGGCCGTGGTGGGCGGCGGCGGCACGGGGGCCTCGCCCCGGGCCTCGGCGGCGGCGAAGCGCCCGGCCATCAGGCCCACGGCGGCGCTTTCCACATAGCCCTCGCAGCCCGTCACC
>JAGREA010000277.1 GCA_020446745.1 Rhodobacterales bacterium
CCACACGGCTCAGGTCTCGGCTTCCGATTGCAGCACCACCCAGTCGGGGCGGCGCGGCGTCAGCCGGGTGTCGCCGGCCGTGAAGGCGTTTCCATCCCCCTGGCCATCCAGCGCCTCCAGGCGCAGCAGGGCCAGGCCCCGGGGGCCCTGGGACGAGCGCATCTCGCCCACTTCCTTGCCGTCCCGCAGGATGGGGGTGCCGGCCTCGGGCGCCGGGCCGTCCAGGTCCACGGGCAGCAGGCGCTTCTTCACCAGGCCGCGATAGCGGGTGCGGGCCGTCAGCTCCTGGCCCATGTAGCAGCCCTTTTTCCAGTCCACGCCGTGCAGTTCCTCGAACCCGTTTTCCAGCAGCAGGGCCTTGTCGGGCACCATGTCGCGGTCGCCGTCGGGCAGGCCCAGGGTCAGGCGCAGGACTTCGTAATCATCCAGGGTGCCGGCCGCCAGGTCGGGCAGGGGGTCGTCGGCCGGCAGCAGCACCCGGGCGCCCATGGCGGCCAGGCGCGGGTCCATGAAGGCCACCCCATCGCCGATGGGCGCGGCGGCCCCGGCTTCGGCGTTCAGGCCCAGGGCCGCGGCGGCGCCGTCGCCGATCACCGCGGCCACGCGGAAGGCGGCGCTGGCGTCCTCGATCGTCACCTTCGAGCGCAGGCGGTACAGGCCCAGGCGCTTCTTCAGGTCGGCCAGGCGGTCGGCGGCCATGTCCAGGTACAAGGTGTCGCCCACCTGGGCGATGAAGAAGTCGTGCAGGTACTTGCCCTGGGGCGTCAGGAAGGCGGACCACACGGCCCGGTCGGGGGCCACCTTGTTCACGTCGTTGCTGATCAGGCCCTGCAGGAAGGGGCGCGCGTCCTCGCCCGCCACGGCCAGCAGGCCGCGTCCGGTCAGGGGGATAAGAAGGGGTGCCGACATGGTGTTCCGTTCCGCCCGTTTGGTTCCCTGCAAATCTGGGACGGGAATGTGTTCAAAGCAAGGGCCGGCGGCCTTCCCATCCCCAAAGGGGCGCCGTATAAGGGGCATCATGCGCCTGCTGTTCGTCAGCGCCACCCGGGTGGGTGACGCCATCCTGTCCACCGGCCTGCTGGGCCGCCTGATCGACGACCACCCCGGCCTGCGGGTGACGGTGGCCTGCGGCCCGGCGGCGGCCTCGCTGTTCGATGCCGTGCCGGGGCTGGAACGGGTGATCGTCCTGGACAAGATGCCCCTGTCGCTGCACTGGCTGCGCCTGTGGGTCCGCTGCGCCCCGCGCCTGTGGGACATCGTGGTGGACCTGCGCAACGCCCCCCTGGTCTACGCCCTGGCCAAGAGGAAGGCCTATCGGGTGACGGGCGGCCGCTCGGAAGACCACCGCCTGGTGCACCTGGCCCGGGTCATGGGGCTGCAGGCCGACCCGCCCCAGCCGCGCCTGTGGACCGACGCCGGGCACGACGCCCGGGCCCGCACCCTGATCCCCGGCGGCCCGCCGGTGCTGGCCGTGGGCCCCACCGCCAACTGGGCGGCCAAGACCTGGCGCCCGGAACGGTTCGCCGAGCTGGTCACGCGCCTGACGGGCCCCGGCGGCATCCTGCCCGGCGGCCGGGTGGCCCTGTTCGGCCGCGACGACGAACGGCCCCAGGCCCTGCAGCTCATCCAGGCCCTGCCGCCGGACCGCCTGATCGACCTGGTGGGCGGCATGGACCTGCTGGACGTGTTCGCCTGCTTCCGCCGCGCCGCCTTCTACGTGGGCAACGATTCCGGGCTGATGCACCTGGCCGCCGCCGCCGGCATCCCCACCCTGGGCCTGTTCGGCCCCAGCCCGGTGAACCAGTACGGCCCCTGCGGCACCCTGTCGGCCACGGTGCAGACCCGCATCCCCTATGCCGAGATCTTCCCGCCGAACTTCGACCCCAAGGCCAGCGGCACCCTGATGGACAGCCTGGAGGTGGACGACGCCGAGGCCGCCGCCCGGGCGCTGTGGACCCGGCGGGAGGCGGCCTAGCCATGGCATCGCCGCCCCTCCGCCTGTCGGCCGTGATCACCGTGCACAACGAGGCCCACCAGCTGGCCGACTGCCTGTCGCGCCTGGATTTCGCCGACGAGATCGTGGTCGGCCTGGACAAGTGCACCGACGAGTCGGAAGCCGTGGCCCGGCGCTTCACCGACCGCATCTTCCACGGCGCCTGGGCCCTGGAAGGGGACCGGCGCAACACCGCCATCGCCGAATGCCGGGGCACATGGGTGTTCGAGGTGGACGCCGACGAGCGGGTGCCGCCCGAACTGGGGGCCGAGATCCGCCACGTGGTGGAAACCACCACATACGACTGGCACGAGATCCCCGTGGACAACTACATCGGCGGGCGCCTGGTGCGCTGGGGCTGGGGCGCCTCCTACGGCAAGGCCGCCTATCCGGGCCTGTTCCGCAAGGGGGTCAAGACCTGGGGCCGCCAGCGGGTGCACCCGGCCCTGCAGTGGTCGGGCACCAGGGGGCCCATGCTGACCCATCGCCTGGACCACCTGGTGGATCGCAACATTTCCGACATGATCCGCCGCCTGGACAGCTATTCCACGGCCCGGGCCAAGGACCTGCGTGATGCCGGCACCGTGGGCACCTTCGCCAACAACCTGCGGCGCCTGTTCTCGCGCTTCTTCAAGTGCTATGTGCTGCGCAAGGGCTATCGGGAAGGGGGCTACGGCTTCCTGATCGCCCTGTTCGCCGGCCTGTTTCCCCTGCTCTCCCACCTGAAGGCCAAGCTGGAAAAAGAATAGGACCCCACAATGGCGCGCATCGTGTTCGCCGACGACGGCATCGCCTTCGACGGCCGCACCCCCGAAACCCGGCCCCTGGGCGGGGTGGAATCCTCGGTCGTGTTCCTAATGGAGGAACTGGCGAAACGCGGTCACGAGGTGCGGGTGTTCAACAAGTGCGAGGCCCCCCTGGAGCACCGTGGCGTGACCTGGACGCCCATCGACCGGGGCCTGCCCGCGGCGGCGGACCTGTACATCGCCAACCGGGGCCACCGGCTGATCAACGCCATGCCCAAGGCCGGCAAGACCCTGTTCTGGACCCACAATCCCTGCCGCTACATGCTGAAGTGGCGCTATCTGAAGGAACTGTGGAAGGTCCGCCCGGGCATCATCTTCATCGGCGAATACCACGCCACCACCCTGCCGGACTGGGTGCCCGACGGCGGCCGCATGGTGATCCCCTACGGCATCCCCGACCTGTTCCGCGCCGCCGAGCCGGCCCACGACCTGCCGCCGCCCCGGGCCGTGTTCACCTCCAACCCGCTGCGCTCCCTGGGCTGGCTGCTGGACCTGTGGGCCCTGGCCATCCAGCCCAAGGTGCCGGGGGCGGAACTGCACCTGTTCACCGGCGCCGCCACCTACGGCGCGGTGGGCGACGCCAAGGCCAGGGAAATGGAAGCGGTGCTGGACCAGGCCCGGGCCCTGGCCGACCGGGGCGTGGTGCTGCGCGGCCCGGTGCCCAAGACCCAGTTGGTGGAGGAATTCCGCCAGGCCCGCTGCATGCTCTATCGCGGCGACATCAACGAAACCTTCTGCCTGGCCGTGGGCGAGCCCCAGGCCATGGGCCTGCCGGCCGTGGTGTCGGACCTGGGCTCCATGTACGAGCGGGTGGTGGACGGGGAAACGGGCTTCGTGGCCCGCACCGACGACGCCTTCGCCGCCGGGGCGGTGCGCCTGCTTTCCGACGACGCCCTGTGGCGCCAACAGCACGCGGCGGCACTGGAAAGGCAGCGCGCCTGGGGCTGGCCCGAGGCGGCGGCGGCCTTTGAATCGTGGATTCCGGGCGCATGAGGCTGTTCCAGGCCATGGCCGGCGCCGCCCATGGGGGCGCCGAGGCCTTCTTCGTGCGCCTGGCCGTGGCCCTGGAAAAAACCGATGTGGCGCAGACCGTGGCCATCCGCCGCCACCGGGAACGGGCGGCGGCCCTGCGGGCCGGCGGCGTGGCGCCCCTGGAACTGCCCTTCGGCGGCGCCCTGGATGTCTCCACCCGCCTGGCCCTGGGCCGCGCAGCGCGCCGCGCCAAACCGGATGTGGTGCTCACCTGGATGAACCGGGCCACCCGCCTGATGCCGCGCGGCCCCTGGGTGCAGGTGGCCCGCCTGGGCGGCTATTACGACCTGAAGTACTACCGCCGCTGCCATCACCTGATCGGCAACACCCAGGATATCGTGGACTACCTGGTGGACGCCGGCTGGCCGGCCGAGCGGGCCCACTACCTGCCCAACTTCCCCGACGACCGGCCCGTTGAACCGGTCGACCGGGCGGCCCTGGACACCCCCGCCGACGCACCCCTGCTGGTGGCCCTGGGGCGGCTGCACGTGAACAAGGCCTTCGACGTGCTGATCGACGCCCTGGCCGCCGTGCCCGGCGCCTGGCTGTGGCTGGCCGGTGCCGGGCCCCTGGACGACGATCTGAAGGCCCGGGCCGCCGCCGTGGGGGTGGCCGGGCGCCTGCGCTTCCTGGGCTGGCGCGACGATGCCGGGGCCCTGCTGCGGGCCGCCGACCTGTGCGTGGTGCCGTCGCGCCACGAACCCCTGGGCAACGTGGTGCTGGAAGCCTGGGCCGCCGGCACCCCCGTGGTGGCCGCCGCCAGCCAGGGGCCCGGCGCCCTGATCACCGACGGCGCCGACGGCCGCCTGGTGCCGGTGAACGACGCCCCCGCCCTGGCCCAGGCCATTGCCGCCGTGCTGGCCGACCCGGCCCTGGCGGCGCGCCTGGCGGCCGGCGGCGCCGCCACTTTCCGCGCCCGCTATGCCGAGGACGCCGTGGTCGCCCGGTACCTGGACTTCTTCCGCCGGGTGGCCGGCTGATGTGCGGCATCGCCGGATGGATGACCGCCGACGGCGCCGCCCCCGACCGGGCGGTGCTGGACCGCATGGCCGACGCCCTGGCCCACCGGGGGCCCGACGGCCGGGGCCTGCGCATCCACCAGGATACGGGCCTGGTGCAGACCCGCCTGGCGATCATCGATCTGGACACCGGCGATCAGCCCATCGTCGGGCCGGAAGGTTCGGCCATCGTCGCCAACGGCGAGGTCTACAACTACATCGAACTGCGCGACGAAATCCCCGACGCCCCCTTCACCACGCGGTCCGACAGCGAGGTGCCCCTGCACCTGTACCGCCGCGACGGCCTGGCCTTCGCCGACGCCCTGCGCGGCATGGTGGCCCTGGCGATCCACGACGGCGGCCAACTCGTCCTGAACCGGGATCCCTTCGGCATCAAGCCCCTGTACGTGGCGGAAGGCGGCTTCGGCCTGCTGTTCGCCTCGGAACCCCGGGCCCTGGTGGCCTCGGGCCTGGTGGCGGCGGCAACGGATGACGGCGCCCTGGCCGAGGTGGCGCAGCTGCAGTTTTCCTGCGGCGCCCGCACGCCCTGGGCCGGCATCCGCCGCCTGCTGCCCGGCGAGACCCTGGTGGTCCGGGCCGGGCG
>JAGREA010000278.1 GCA_020446745.1 Rhodobacterales bacterium
GCTTGTGCATTGGGGGCCTGGGCGCCGCCCGAAGCCGGGGGCGCGCCGGGGGCCGTCTGTTCCGCGGTCTGCTGGTTGGGGTCCACCGGCGGCTTGGGATACATCAGCTCCATGTAGTACTGGAAGCCGAACAGGATGACGGCCGACAGCACCACCGCCAGGATCATGTTGCGATTATCCATGTCGCTCGGCGCCCCTCGCGGAATGTCTCAGGTCTGGAATTCAGGATGCCGGCCGGCCCGGTCCGGGCGCGGTCGGATGTTGGATGTCCGTGGGCCCGTGTTTACAGGCCCCAACAGGTGTCTGTCCATGGGCATTCGCCCCCGCCGGGTCGCCACCCCGCGCCAGGGCCGCCTTGTGGGCGTCCCATTGGGGATCGGCGCCGGGCACCGGGTCATACCCCCATGTGCCCCAGGGGTGGCACCGGGCGACCCGCTTCAGGGTCAGCCAGCCGCCCTTCAGGGCCCCGTGGCGGGCCAGGGCCTGCAGGCCGTAGTTGGAGCAGGTGGGCTCGTGCCGGCACGAACCGGGCAGCAGCGGCGATACGACGTACCGGTAGGCCAGAATGGGCAGGGACAGGATCCTGGCGGCCAGATTCATGATTCAGGCCCATCCGCGTCTTCGTCCGTTTCTTCGTCCGTTTCCGGCCGCAGGGCCTTGACCCGCTTCAGGGCGGCCAGCAGGTCGGCTTCCAGGGCGGCGAAGGGGCGGGTGGGGGTGGCGGCCCGGCCAATCAGCACGACATCGTGCCCGGCCCGGGCGTGGACGGGCAGCAGCGCCTCGGCCAGGGCGCGCAGGCGCCGCCGCGCGCGGTTGCGCACAACCGCGTTTCCCACCTTCTTGCTGACGGTGAAGCCGACGCGCAGGGGCGGGCGGTGATCCGGGTCAAGGCCCTGGAACCGCTCGTCGCGTCGGTGGGGCCGAACCTGCAGGACCAGTCCCGGTGCCGCCCACTTGCGGCCCGCGCGGGCGACCCGAAGGAAATCGGATCGGCGTTTCAGGCGCGGCAGGGCGGCGGACATGGCCGGGCTTCGGCCGGACCGGGGGCCGGACGGCGCCCGGTCAGGCGGACAGGCGCTTGCGGCCCTTGGCGCGACGGGCGGCCAGGACGCGACGGCCGGCGACGGTGGCCATCCGGCTGCGGAAGCCGTGCCGACGCTTGCGGACCAGCTTGCTGGGTTGGTAGGTGCGCTTCACGGGATCTCTCCGACGGAAAAAACAAGGGACGCTGTATAGGGTATCACCGGCGGGACGTCAACGGGCGCTGGGGGCCCATCCCCTTTCCTTGCCCACTATGGCCGATCCCTGGTCGATCCCTGGCCGATCACTGGCGAGTCACGCAATGGTGAGTGGGCGCCGGCCGTTGGCGCCTTAATATAGCCCCATCCACGCCCTGGCACAGGATTCCGGCCCCCCCATGACCGCCACGGAGTCACCCTCCTTGACCGAACAGGATACCCCGACGCCGTCCCGCCCGGCTTTCCTGCGCTGGCTGCCGGTCCTGGTGCTGGTGGCCGGAGCGGCCCTGTTCTTCGCCCTGGGCTGGCACCGCTACCTGAGCTTCGACGCCCTGCGCGACAACCGCGAGCTGCTGCAGGGCTGGGTGCACGACCACTGGGTTCTGGCCGTGGCGGCCTTCACCCTGGCCTATGCCCTGGCGGTGGTGTTCGTGCCGCCGTCGGGCACGGTGATGACCGTGGGCGGCGGCTTCGTGTTCGGCTGGCTGGTGGCCACGGTGACGGTGGTCATCGGCGCCACCGTGGGCGCCACCATCCTGTTCCTGGCCGCCCGCCTGTCGTTCGGCGACGCCCTGCGGGCCCGCTGCGGCGGCGCCATCCGCCGCATGGAGGACGGATTCCGCGAAAACGCCATGAGCTACATGCTGGTGCTGCGCCTGGTGCCCCTGTTCCCCTTCTGGCTGGTCAACATCGCGCCGGCCTTCCTGGGCGTCGGCCTGCGCACCTATGTGATCGGCACGGTCATCGGCATCATCCCCGGCACCGCCGTCTACGCCATCTTCGGGTCGGGCCTGGGTTCCATCCTGGACGCCGGCGGCGACATCTCGCTGGCCGGGGTGCTGACGCCCGAAATCATCGCCGCCCTGGTGGGTCTGGCGGTGCTGGCCCTGGTGCCCGTAATCTATAAGAAAGTGAAGGCCGGCCGGGGCTGACCCCCGTCGCCATCCTTCGCACCGGACCCGGAGCCCTTCCCCATGACCGACCCCCTTGACGTGGACATCTGCGTGATCGGTGCCGGCGCCGGCGGGCTTTCCGTGGCCGCCGGCGCGGCCATGATGGGCGCCCGCGTGGCCCTGGCGGAAAAGGGCGCCATGGGCGGCGACTGCCTGAACTACGGCTGCGTGCCCTCCAAGGCCCTGCTGGCCGCCGGCAAGGCGGCCCGGGCGGCGGCCGGCAACCCGGCCCTGGGTGTCCCGGGGGCGCCACCGACCATCGATTCCCCGGCGGTCTACGGCCACGTGCGGGGCGTCATCGACGCCATCGCGCCCCTGGATTCGGTGGAACGGTTCGAGGGCCTGGGCGTCACCGTCATCCAGGGCGCGGCCCGGTTCCTGGGCCCCGACCGGGTGGCCGTGGGGGACCGTACGGTCACCGCGCGGCGGTTCGTCGTCGCCACCGGCTCGTCGCCCCTGGTGCCGCCCATCCCGGGGCTGGACACGGTGCCCTATCTGACCAACGAGACCCTGTTCGACCGCCAGGCCCTGCCCGGCCACCTGATCATCCTGGGCGGCGGGCCCATCGGCGTGGAGATGGCCCAGGCCCACCGCAACCTGGGCTGCGCCGTGACGGTGGTGGAGATGTTCTCCATCCTGCCCAAGGACGATCCCGAGCTGGCCGACGTGGTGCGCCGCCGCCTGGTGGCCGACGGGGTGACCCTGCGCGAGGGCCTGCGGGTGGTCCGCGTGGCCGCCGACGGCGACGGCGTGGCCCTGTTCGCCAAGGGCGAGGGCGACGAGGAGCGCCTCACCGGCACCCACCTGCTGGTGGCCGCCGGGCGGGCCCCCAACGTGGCCGGCCTGGACCTGGACGCCGCCGGCATCGACCATTCCCCCAGGGGCATCGCCGTGGATGCCGGGCTGAAGACCAGCAACCGCA